>JAZNGL010000084.1:0-23987 GCA_045576435.1 Clostridia bacterium | reverse complement strand
CTGGGGGTTTATTTCCACGCCTAAAGGCACCAATTAAAATCGGAATGGAGCGAAGTCCATTCCGACGTTGGAGCGGGTAACGGGAATCGAACCCGTAACCTCAGCTTGGGAAGCTGATGTTTTACCACTAAACTATACCCGCAAATATCTTGTTTTAATTATAAAGCATCACCAAAGATATGTCAACACAAATAAAAAGTCGAAGTTTTAAAAACTTCGACTTTTTCTGTTATTCAGTTATTTCTGGATTTGCTTGCTCCTCTGTGCTTCCCTCTGGCTCAACAATTGCCTCTTCGTTATTATCCTCATTCCCCGAATCATCAGAGTCTGCTACTATCGTTGTTATATCTTCATTATTTTCCTCAGGTTCTTGCAACGAACAACTCTCCGTTGGTAAGTTGTTTGCCAAAAACCAAAAAGACGTTTCTTCATGTGAGCAGGTTGGACTAATCAAATTCCCCGTCTCTGCACAATACGTTGCACTTTTAACGCCACTTGGAAGTGTGAGAGTTTTATTTGGTTTTCCACTATGAATCTGGGTCATTACGTTTTTCCAAACAGATATGCAAGGATTGCCACTTGCTTTGATTGGTTGCGGTGTGTCATAACCATACCAAACAGTTGCAACATAATATGGAGTATATCCAACAAACCATCTGTCATGATTGTTTGAAGTGGTTCCCGTTTTTCCTGCCGTGAAAATCCCTGATGGCAGCTGTGCTCCAACCCCTGTTCCGGATGTGACAACTTCCCTCAACATCATTGACATAACATATGCAGATGCCGCGCTTATTGCAATTTTTGATTCTTCGTCATTGCTAAGAATTTCTTCACCCTCTGCATCAAAAACCTTTGTAAACCAGCGTGGCTTAGAATAAATTCCTCTATTTATAAATGGTGAATAAGCCGCAGTCAACTCCTCAACAGAAATTCCATGAGTTAATCCACCAAGCGCAAGCTGTGATAATCCAATATCTGAATAAACCTTTCCATCTGCACCTGTTTCATTTCTGACCAAAGACGTCACACCCATTTTATCCGTCAAAAAGTTAAAAGATTTTTCCGCTCCCAGTTTCTCTAAAATCTGCACGGGAATGGTGTTAAGCGAACGCTTTAATGCGTGTCTCACAGACACATTTCCATAGAACTTATGGTCATAATTATGTGGTGCCCAGCCGCTATAATCTATCTCTTTATCAACATAAATATCCGAAGGCTTAATAATTCCTCCATCAAGCGCAGGTGCATAAACTGCAATAGGCTTAATCGTTGAACCAGGTTGACGTAAACTTTGTGTTGCTCTGTTAAGAACTAAATTGCCCTTTTTTTGCCCTATTCCGCCAACCGCACCTTTAACGCTGCCTGTATATGGGTCAATAACCACCATAGCCGCCTGTGCCGGATTGCTCCCGGTTGAATTAGGGAAGTTCTCTGTTTTAGTAAACACATTTTCAATAGCGGATTGAACTGTCGGGTCAATCGTAGCAATAATTTTCAAGCCACCTGAATATATCATTTTGTTTGCAAGCGCCTTTGAATATCCCTTTTCCTGAAGTCCTTCAAGAACATCATAAACAATTTGGTCAACGAAATAAGAATGTATAACACCTAAAGCCGCTTCATTTTCATCAAGCTCATTGAAAACAAGCTTTTCGTTAACCGCTTCATCATATTTTTCCTGAGAAATATATCCAAGTTCAAGCATTTTTTTAAGAACAATTTCTTGTTTTTCTTTATTCTTCTCGGGATTAAGCAACGGGTCATAAAGCGTTGGATATTGTGTTATTCCTGCGATTGATGCACATTCAGCAAGGCTGAGTTCACTAACAGGTTTCCCAAAAAATTTTTGCGAGGCCGTTTGAACTCCGTTACATCCCTGAGACAAATATATGGAATTTAAATAAAGCTCTAAAATTTCATCTTTTGAAAGCTTCTTTTCGAGATTAACCGCACGCGAAATTTCTTGGATTTTTCTCGCAGCTGTTCGTTCCTTTTTGTTGGTTAAATTTTTTACAAGCTGCTGAGTTATTGTGCTACCGCCAAAAGATGTTTCTTTATTAGTCAGCTTGTCTGTAATAAAAGCAAAAAAAGCTTTCGTTGTACGTCTTATGTCGAAACCGCTATGCGAAAGAAACCTTTCATCTTCAATCGCTATAAAAGCATTTTTCATGTCTGTTGGAATATGCTCATAATCCACCCAAACGCGATTCTGTTCAGAAGAAAGATTAGTTAAGTTTTTCTCTTCTCCATTTGAATCAATATAGTAAATCTGCGATGAATAATCCATTGTTAAAGTGCTTATGTCTATATCATCTATTGTTCCAAAAAGCCCCATGGTTGCCCCCACAGCAACACTTGCAACGGCAATCAAGCCGCAAAATAAAGTTACCAAAAAAACCTTTAAAAACATTTTAGTATAAGGACTTTTTTTCAAGGAAATTCCTCCCTTTTTCATCATGTTTAAAAAATTTTGTTTCATGTATCAAAAACACATTTTTTGCCAATAATTATATAAACTACTATCCATCATATAAAGAAGGAGCTTTTTATGTTTAAATCAATCACTCGTTTCTTTTTACTTTTAAGTCTTTTAGTTATAATTTCGTCTTCAGCAGGAATTTTATCATATGTTATTACGTCCAACATACTAAAAGCAGATGTAAAAAGCAACCAGACAACAAACCCTGAATCAATTCAAAATCAAACCAAAGCCATAAACCGCCAAACCAATAACGCCATTAAGGAAACATCCTCTGTTGGTTTTGAATTTTATACCGTCCGATTAGAAGGCGAAACCCTGAGCATTTACGCCTCAGCAAATGGTAAAGAAGAATTTCTTTATACTGAATCAGTTTATATCAACGATCTCTCTTCATCAGACATAGAAATTCTTAAAAACGGTGTAACCTTAAGCACTCATTCCGAACTAACGAGCTTCATCGAAAATTTCACAAGTTAACAGGGCACGATTTGTTATTCGCTCAAAGGGTTTCCTGAAGCATCTGTATTTATTGAGCCTGTTAATATCAAAATTCCCTCAATAAGCCCCCAGATTGCAGAAGCAAACGAAAGAGCACCGCATGAAAGAACTGTTAAAAGCACTTGCGCCACCGCTTTACCTGTATATCCAAGATAAAAATTATGAACACCAAAAGAACCAAGCAAAATTCCAAGAATCCCTGCTGCAATTTTGGATTTTCCACAATTTTTTACCGTTCCCTCAAAGGTTGGAATGCTTTCAACCTTAGCACCACATCCTGTGCAAAAAGTTGCCCCCTCAATAAGCGGAGTCTGGCAATTTGAGCAAAAATTTTTGCCTGTTCCTTTTTTATATCCACATTTTATGCAAACTTCTGCATTTGCATCTATTTCATTGCCACAATTTTTGCAATACATATTCGTTTTCCTTCCTTTTATATAATTTTCATTAAATATCTTGCTATATATCCTATTCCGAGTATCGCCAATATGGCTATATCAGCCTTGCGGTTAAAAATTGGGTTTTTAAAACAACAATAAATTATTGCCATTGGTGGAAAATAAAACATAGAGTGCATGCGAAATGCCTCGCGTATGTCTCCTTTCAAAAAAGCAAGCCACGCTCTGCTTATTCCGCAAGATGGGCATTCTATATTAAAACACCGCCTCCACACACAGCCATATTCAAGTCCAAGAGCAAACCCCAAAATCATTAAAAAAACAACAATAATAAAAACTTTTCTGTTCAACTCTCGCCAAATCCTTCTATTACGATATATGGATATTTTATCATATCAATACACGCTATGTCAAGGGCAGAGATTTTGACAAATATTTTTTTAATAATTGGACATAATGAAAAGATGAATAAAATATATTTTAACATGAAGGGATTTGATGTTTTGTCTTTCCGCGCTAGAACAGACCTTGCTCTTGAAGCACAAGCCATGTGCCTGAGCGACTCAGAAGAAACTATTGAGGGAATAACGGTGGAAGAAGAGGAGTCCTCAAAAATAAAAGTGACTCGCGTAAAAATTCTAAACGAAGTCGGGTCAAAAAAAATCGATAAGAAAAAGGGCACATATATTACCATTGAGCTTCCTGAAAGCAGAATAAGCGACCAAAAAACCTACGAAAATGCCTGTGAAATCTGCGCAAAAGAATTGTCAGGCTTAATAAAAGGAATTTCAACCGAAACAACTCTTGTGGTTGGCTTAGGAAATTGGAACATAACCGCAGACGCTCTGGGTCCAAAAACTATAAAATCTGTTCTTGTGACTCGCCACTTGCTCGAATATATGCCTGAAGAAATCGATAGCAGGCTACAATCGGTTTGCGCTGTTTCACCAGGGGTTTTGGGTATCACAGGAGTTGAAACTGCGGAAATTGTGAAAGGTCTTTCCGATAAAATCAAGCCGTCTTTAATCATTGTGATAGACGCTCTTTGCTCAAGACAAATGGAGCGTATAAGTCGCACAATACAAATATCCGACACTGGTATCTCGCCCGGAGCAGGTGTTGGGAATCACCGCTTGGCGCTCGACAACGATACCCTTGGTGTTCCTGTTATTGCATTGGGCGTTCCAACAGTTGTTGATGCTGCAACAATTGCAAGTGATATAATTGATATGATTATTGCCGATTTAAAAGCAAATGCATCTGAAAACAAACCACTTTATAAAATGCTTTCCGTAATTGCAGAAGAGGACAAATACTCTATAATAAAACAGCTTTTGACGCCTCAATATGGTGATTTTGTTGTCACTCCAAAGGAAATCGATTCTGTTGTGACTGATGTTTCCAATATAATTGCTAACGGAATAAATATTGCACTTCACGAAGGAATAACTCTTGCAGATATAGACAAATATAACTAATATGCTTTTCATCTCTTTTTTGGTGTACCATAAAGATATAAAGTTGTTGTTGACAAAATCAAAAAAATGTTATATCATATAGTGGTGATTATATGTAAATATAATTAAACAACTATTAAAGAGGTGAAAAGAATGGCTTACTTAATTAATGATGATTGCATTAAGTGCGGTGCTTGTGCTGGCGAATGCCCTGTTTCATGTATTTCAGAAGGTGATGACAAATACATCATAGATGAAAACGAATGTATTGAGTGCGGAAACTGTGCTAATGTTTGCCCTGTTGACGCTCCTCAGGCATAATTAAAAGAAATATTTAATAAAAGAGGGTGCCGGGTGTACTCTCTTTTGTTTATATAAAGGTGATTATATGTTTGAATTTATGGACAGAAAAATCTTGAACGAAGGTCTTTTAACCGAACAATATGCTTTAACAAAGGAACAAGAGCTCTCATTCGAGAAATATGCCCGCTTGTTAGTTGAATGGAACAAAAAAATTAATCTAACTGCTCTGACAGAGCCCCAAGATATATCCATAAAACATTTTTTGGACAGCGTTCTTCCGCTTTTTAAAGTTTCTATCCCTGAAAACTCGTCTATAATAGATGTTGGAACAGGAGCAGGCTTTCCGGGAATCCCCATGAAAATTTTGCGCAACGACCTCTCATTTACATACCTTGATTCTTTAAATAAGCGAATAAAATTTTTAGAAACAGTTTCTGCACAGCTCGGCTTTGAAAATGTTAATTTTGTTCACGAAAGGGCCGAAATTGCAGGGAAAAACCCATTGTTCCGCGAAAAATACGACTTCGCAGTTTCAAGAGCTGTTGCTCCCCTTAAAATCTTATGCGAATATTGCATTCCCTTTTTAAAGGTTGGAGGAACTTTTCTTGCCTTTAAATCCAACAACATTGAAGATGAATTAAATGAAGCGAAAAGTATGATTGGCGTTTTGGGAGGAACCCTTATTGAAACAAAACTTTTCACCCTCCCAGGAACCGATGTGACAAGAAAAATTGTCATAATCAAGAAAAAAAGGGAAACCGATATTGCTTTCCCCAGACCATCAAAAAAAATAAAATAATTTAAAAGAAGGAGAACCAAAAATGAATATTATGCTTTTTCTAATAGGTCTCGGTCTTGCTATGGATGCTTTTTCTGTTGCTGTTTCAAACGGAACCTGTGTTGAAGATGCAAAATTGTCCGGAGCGCTTAAAGTTGGCTTGTTCTTCGGCATTGCCCAAGGAATAATGCCCATAATTGGCTACTTCGCGGGTCAATTGTTTGCAAGCTTTATTGAAAGTGTTGACCATTGGATTGCTTTTGTTATATTAACAATAATCGGCATAAAAATGATATCCGAATGCCTTGAAAAAATGAAAACACCCACCTCTTGCAAATTTAAACACCTCAGCTTAAAAGAATTGTTTTTCCAGGCAATAGCAACAAGCATAGACGCCCTTGCTGTTGGCGTTGGCTTTGCGGCACTTGCTGCAAACATCTGGAGTTCTGCTTTTATCATATTTCTAATAACCTTTATTCTTAGTTTCCTTGGCTTTTTTATTGGAAAAAAGGTCGGCAAGATATTCAGAGAAAAAGCCGAGCTTTTGGGTGGAGGTATTTTAATTTTAATCGGTGCAAAAATACTTATAGAACATTTATTTTTCTAATAAAAGCGAGGCTATCTCACGCGCTTGAGAGACAGCCTCATTTTTTTATGGTTTCTATTTAAAAATATATATACATTTTCCTGCTTTTAATATTTCCTTTTCTGTGCCATTATTTGAAATAATGGCCTCCTGAGTCGTCTTATATCTTTTTGCAATATCCCACAAAGTGTCATCCTTTTGCACAAAATATATTATTGCAGATGGAAACTGCTTGCTTGGGGTATTATCATCATCCCAATCAAGGGAACAAATTAACTCTGTTTTGCCTGAATCAACCGCTTTTATTCCTATTGAAACAATAACTCTTAATTCCAGATATCGTGTTCCATTCATTGTGTAGCTCAGATGTTCAATTTCTGCTTTTGCATCACATATTGAATCCTTATTAATTCCCAAAACCTCAAAGGTATGACAAAACGGCATTATGTGATTGAAGTTTGCAACGGGAAGCTCTGCATCCGGAGAAAGATATAAAATACTGGTGTTAATATTCCCGCTCACCGTAATGGAATCGTTTTCAATGGATATATTTTCTATTGCAGGAAAAGCGCTGCAATCACAAATTTGATATAAATCCGGCAGAAAATCCGGAATTGCCACCGTTTCCTTGCAGGTTATCTGTGAAAATGTATTTTCAATCAATTGTTCAAGATTAAATGTTTCCTTTTTTATGAGAACATTTTTTTCAATTCCATATGCATCCCAAAGAGCATCAATTTCAACAATCTCGCTCACTTTAATAAGTGCGCAAAGTGTAATTTCAACCCCTAAAATTCTATTATCTCCATCATTGTCCTGACGGATTTCATAATATATGTCCTTGACGGAATACTCCACATCTGCCAGCATTCCGTCCCGAACACCTTCAACCTCCACACTTTCTGCAAACTGGAGTAAATGTTCCATGAACTGAACCGAGGAATCCTCTTCATTTCCCGAATATAGCGTACAAATTTTTATATCTCCTTTTATGATAACTTTGTTTTCTCCTGCTCTGACCTCTGTAGAAACAGGCTTTGCTGAAAATTTAAGAATTTCTGCCAAATCCATCTTTCCCGTTGGAACTTCAAGTTGTTCACGAACAATTATATCCCTCTCGCCTTCAAAGCACGAATTGCAAATTTTCATGTGTGAACCCTTTGTCTGAATAGATTCCGCGCTATCAACCCCTGTTGCTATATCAATTTCTGTTGGGGAAAAAACTTTTATGTTTATCCCTATTTTGTTTCTCACGTTTACTTTTCTGCTATTCACAAGCGTATATTCAGGAACTTCACATTCTGCTTCAACCGTAACCTTCATCCCGGGTTTTACCCCTTTCACATCAATCGAATGACTAAAATCCTGCACACTCATAATTGATTTAACACAATTCTTTCCGTCCGACTCCGGTATGTAAAGAATATTAATCCTGACAATCCCTTGAACATAGATTCTGTCATTTTGGATATTTTTCTGATTCACAACGACATCACTGCTTATTTGCAACACCTTCAGCAAATCAGGTTTTATGTCGGGCACAATAATATCGCTTTCAACCGTGGTCTGGCAATATTGTGAGCAAATTACTTCGGATAATGTTATATGTTCTTTTTTTAAATTTACAGACATATGAATACCTCTCTTTAAATAGTAATATTATATGCTATATGTTTATGAAACCGAAGTGATAGATATTCATTAAAAAATAATTTTTGAAAAATCAATATAATCGGCAAGTAATATGTATATTAAAGCGAAAATAAGCATTGTGTCGTCATCTTCATTATTTTCCATAAATAAAAAGATTAATGCAACCAAAAGTAAATCCTCAGGAGAAAAAACTCCCAGGATTTTTTCTGTTTGTGGATTATAAACAGACGCCGGAATAATTCGCCTCAAAATATTCATGTTTTCTTGCTTTTCGTTTTTTCTTGACTTCTTTTCGTCAACCGTCCTTTTCTCGTCCGTATTAACAGGTTTCTGTTTTTCCTGTTTTTTCTCAGTTTCTTTTACCGTTAACTCTGCGACAACCTTATTTGTTGAATGCTTTTGTTCTTGTTGCATTAATGAAGCCGACATATCTTGATTTTTTCTTTTGTTCTGATTGTTCATAGGAGGCATTTTATTTGTGGGTTGATATCGTCGATATATTTTAACCCCCTCCTTCATTCATATCTTTAACAATTTTAAACACCTTTGCCATGTTCATAATCTTTAATGCCTGGTCCAGTTTTTCCCGTCGGTTGCTTTTAAGCAAAGGCTTAAGTCTTGATAAAAACTCCGCTTGCGCACTGTTGTTTTGCGCGTTCATCGCAGACATAATTTTTTTAATTTTAAAAAGCATGTCAACATCTGCCATATCAAAAGGATTGCTTGTGTTCTGTAAGGCGGGCAAAGAAAGAGTTTTATCAGATTGTTTTTCATTTTCCGAATCATTAGTGAACATATTAAGAATATTTTGAATTTGTTCTTGTCCGTTCTCATCCGTTAACATTTGCTGAACCGCCTCTATTGCCTTTGAAAAATCCATGCCTTCACTCATCGTCTCTCCGCCCACTCCTTTAATTATTTCTTTTTCATAATCTCTTGTAGCTTTGAAACCAATTCCGGATTTTGAGCTAATTGTTTCAAAATTTCAGGATTGTTATTAAGCTCCTTTTTAAGATCCTGAAAATTTAATGCATTTAATTTTCGATTAAGCGTCCCTTTATCTGTGTTTTTTATTGTTTGTTCAACCTGACGCAACTGCTCGGGGGAAAGCGATGAACTAATTTTTTGAAGTCCTTGCGCAAGCATTTGCGGATTCATTTTTGATATCATGTCTTGAAAGTCCATTTATATAATCCTCCTCATCTTTTATTATATATTATATGAAGTTTAAAATAAAATCGTGACAATTTTTTGTGTTTGTGATATAATATAACAAATAAAAATATTGAGGATAAAAACAATGAAAGCAATAATATTCAGTGATTCACACAAAATGATTAACCCCATGCTAAATGCTATAGAAAAAGAAAAAGATATTGACTTCATTATTCATGCCGGAGACATGCTTTGCGATGTTGAGGATTTAAAAATAATCTACCCAGACACCAATATTATTTATGTTAAAGGGAATAATGACTATTGGGAAAGAAATGCTGATGATGAACGGTTTTTCACCCTTGCGGATACTAAAATTTTTTTAACACATGGTCATACTTATGGTGTTAAATATTCTTCTGCAGCAATTTTAAAGCGTTCAAATGAGCTGGGTGCAGACATCTGTATTTTTGGACACACACATTCTGCAGTTTGCGAAAAAGTCGGTAACCTCTGGCTTTTCAATCCGGGAACGGCTTATAAAACATATGGACTTCTTGAAATAAAAGACGGTTCTCTTGATTTGAAAATCTGTAATATTTAATTTTATAATATTTTTTTAAAAAAAGTGTTGACAAGCCATCCTAAATATGATATTATAATTGTTGCTGGTCGTAATTACGGCACGCATTCGGTAAGCTGGTGTAGCTCAATTGGCAGAGCAGCTGATTTGTAATCAGCAGGTTGCGGGTTCGAGTCCCATCACCAGCTCCATTATTTGGAGGGGTTCCCGAGTGGCCAAAGGGGGCAGACTGTAAATCTGTTGCGTCTCGCTTCGATGGTTCGAATCCATCTCCCTCCACCAAAAAAGAACTTTTGCCTATTAAGACAAAAGTTCTTTTTTTATGTCAAATAACCATAATTTTAATGAAGTCTTTTCATCCCTCTCACTATAGTTTGCTTTTCATTAAGCACGATAAATCGGATTTTTATTATTTCTTTTTTAGTTTAGGAACAAGCTCCTTTAATATTAGTATAATAGCAGCCATCAAAGCAAGTTGTGCAGACATAAATAAAATCATAAGGCCACGCCCTTCATAATAACACAAATCATCCCAATAAATAGCAACTTCAATAATCGCAGTAATCAGGAGGCTTACCCAAATATATTTGCGATTAATAAAATAAAATGCAACCGGCAGTATAAATGTTGGCAAAACAGTCGGTTGTAAAAGATATTGAACAATTATTCTAAGCATAATAACACCTCGACAACTTCTGATTTATTATAATATTATTGTAGCATTAACTAACGCATAATTCAATGATTTACGGAGCAAAATTGCCTCTTCTTTTGTTTCTTATATATTGTTAAAATGAAGAGAGAAGAGAAAATAGAGTGCAAAAAACGACAGTTTCTTATCGCAAACTGTCGTTTTTTTGGTGGAGGCGGCGGGAGTTGAACCCGCGTCCGAAAACCTATTCACATTCGGCGCTACGAGCGTAGTCTGTGGTCAGAATTCCCCACTTTAAAAGTCCGCAGACAAACTAAAAAAGCGGGTAGCTTCATTAATTCATGATTCAATCAAAGCTTTTTGAATTCACGTTCACCGCGTCAGATGATGCCCAGACCCTCAGTTGCGGTAACCGAGGAAGGACAGCCGCCACTTAGGCAGCGTAAGCTAAATTATTGTTAGCGTTTAATTTTAATTTTAGGCTTTTATCGTGGTGCCCGCCACGGCTCGCTCCAAATGCTTCAAAATCCCCGTCGAAACCATTACGCCCCCATATATTTTATCTTAATCTTTCTTTCATGGCTCTGTCAATTCTTCTTTTTGCTTCCCTATCAGCAATAGTGCTACGTTTATCATAGTCTTTCTTGCCTCGGCAAATACCAACAAGAACCTTAACATAAGAGCCTTTAAAATAAACTTTAAGCGGTATAAGAGTATATCCATCTTGCTGAGAAAGGCCTATCAACTTATTGATTTCTCGCCTATGCATGAGCAACTTTCTCTCTCTCAAAGGGTCTTTATTAAAAATATTCCCTTTTTCATATGGAGAAATGTGCATTCCAAGAATTATTGCCTCTCCCGACTTAACCGAAACATAACTATCCTTGAGATTTATCTTTCCTTCTCGAACGGATTTCACTTCTGTTCCAAAGAGAGAAATTCCTGCTTCAATCGAGTCCTCAATAAAATAATCATGATATGCTTTTTTGTTCTGAGCAATAGTAGAATTCTCTTTATCTTTAGCCACGCAGGTTTCACTCCCCTCTTTTTGCTAATATAGTATAACATAATTAAATTTAATCGTCAATGTCAAAAAAATGTATACTTTGTAAATTATGCTCCGCTTATTGGTAACTTGATTGTAACTCTTGTATAGCGACCAACAGTGCTTTCAATGCTAATACTTCCCCCATGATTTTCAATTATTTCCTTCGCAATAGAAAGACCAAGTCCTGTTCCGCCCTGCTCACGGGACCTTGCCTTATCAACACGATAAAATCTCTCAAAAATATGCGGAAGGTCATGTTCAGGAATTCCCTTACCTGTATCCTCGATTTTTATATATGCCTCATTATAAAGACAACCTGCAAAAACCTTAACCTCACCATTTTCAGGTGTATATTTTATCGCGTTTGAAATAATATTCTTAACCGCTCGCTCTATCTGGAAACCATCAGCATATACTAATGGTATTTCAGTTACCAAGTTATATATTAACGACAAATTCTTGTTCTTTGCCTCAATTTTAAATGTTTCAACCAATTCTTTGAGCAAAATATCCAGATTAAAGAATTCCTTATTCATTTCAATACTCTGCGCATCAAATTTTGAAAGCGTCAGAAGATTTTTAACCAGATTGGTCATTTTGTTCGTTTCATTCTGGATAGTATTCAAAAAGGAAATCGTCATTTCGTCACCAACAGGATAGTTGTCAAGCAACGTTTCAGTATATGTTCCAATTGTTGTGAGCGGTGTTTTGAGTTCGTGCGAAACCTCTGCCACAAATTTTTTTCGGGATTTATCCAGATTGAATTGCTCGGTAACATCATTAAAAACACAAACAACACCTGCAATGCTATCATCATCAAGCTTAAAAGGAACAAAATGTGCCTTCATGTGCTTATTATTAAACTCAATTTCTCTTATATCTGTTCTAAATTTTTTCAGATACATAAATTCTGCCATGCAAATATTTGCGTTTAAATCTATAAAGAATTTATCAAAGGAAATCTTTTCTGTATCATCAATTTCAAGCATTTCTCTGGCCGTTGAATTGATAAGTATTATTTTTTGATCTGTGTTAAAAACCATTATTCCGTTTTTAATATGCTCAAGGACAATTTCAAGCTTATGTTTTTCTCCTGCAACCTCATTAATAGCATTTTTCATAACGCCGCCCATATAATTAAAGGTTTCCACAAGCGTCCCTATTTCATCCTTTGAAAAAACTTCAAGATTAGATTCGAAGTTTCCCTCCGCAAAATCCTCTGCTTTTTCAGTTAAAACTGATATTGGATTGGTTATTGTTTTAGAAAGGAAATATCCAAGAAAAATAGAAGCGAGAATTCCAAAAAGTATCGCCTGGACTATTATATAGAGCATCCTCTGCACCATATCATTCATTTCCTGCCGATTATCCTTTATATATATAATATATCCACTATCTTTATTTGCACCAATAAAATGAGCATAATCCATATAATTTGCCATAAGCTGTATGTTGTTTCCCGTCTTGCCCACCATTGCCTGAAGAATATTTGGAGTTTTTTCCGGGTTAGTTTTTCCAACCTCTGTTTTTTCTATCCTTGTTGCATCTTTGGAATAAAGAATAGCACATTGACGCTGGTCAGATAAGCCAAGCTGACCCGAGAAAGCATATATCACCCCGTTTATTCGGGCATTTCTTTGTTCTCCCTCAGGTTCTTCCTGCAATACAGTGCTTATCATAGTCGGAAATTCACCGGACATCACCTTTACCATCTGTTTATTAAAATTATCGCAATACATTTTTATAATGCTCCCATACATATAGAAACCTATAACAAGCATAATTGCCAAAACAAGTGCAACAAAAATGAAAACCAATTTCCACTGCATTCTCTTAAACATAATTCTTCTCCGCTTTTATTTCACATTTTTATGAAGATAATCATAATCCTCTTGTCTTTTTATAAGAACTTCACGAAAAGCTTTTGCGATAGCTTTGTTGTTAATGTAATTAGCCGTTCCAACCGCTTCTTTTTCTGCTCTTTTTTCTGCCGTTGTTGCTCTTTCACGAACATTTATGTCATTCCAATCGCTCGGTGCATATAAATCTCTTCGCAATCTATATTGTGTCATAATTCCTGAATATGCCGTTTTTTCTATATGTTCCAGAGTGAACCTGCCTTCATCCACTCTATGCTCAACGCGGGATGCAGGATTAAGTCCGACCTTTTTATTAATTGTCTCCATCATAAAGCAAACCAAGGTTTCCTCTCCACCTGCAAAATTATTTCCAACACGGCCATAACTGCATCTGAATCCGCCTATTTGCTTTAAACATTCAGCCCGAACTGCAAAATTTGCACCATATGGGAACTCTCCATAATCCTTAGCTTCTCTTATCTCCTTGCCCTTAATGAAAAGATTGCTCCAAAGACCAATTGTCTCATCATTAACAATATCTTTTGCGCTATCGGGAGCATTCAACAACACCTGTCCGCCAACAACTCCAAACTCACTGTCGCTCTCAAAAGCACGAATTGTTTCCTCAACAACACTTTTTTCTGCAATAGCATCGTCGTCAACATAGAGAATATATTCGCCCTCAGCTGCCCACATGCCTGAATTTCTTGCATAGGAAAGGCCTTTTATGGGCTCAGTCAGATATTTTATATGAATATTTTCATATTTTTTTCTCATGTTCTGCACAAACTCTTTAAGCTCTTTGTTTTTGAAATCATTATTCACAAAAACAATTTCATAATCCTCAGGCTTTGCACTTTGTTCACAAAGCGAAGCAAAGCAATCACTTAATGTTGGCACTATTTTATGAGTGCAAAGCACTATTGAAAGCTTTTTAGCATAGTTTTTCTCTTCACTTATTTGTTTTTCAAGTCCATAAACAATATCATTTTTCGCCTTAGCATCAACAAATGAAAACATTGTTTGAATATCATCAAAAACATATTCCGGACACCCGTTTTCTCTGACTGTCGCTTCTTTTTTCAAAGTTGATGAAAAAATATCAAAGTCCGCATCTTTTTCTTCACAGTTAACACAAATTTTCACCACATCATTTGGCAAACAAATATCTTCTTTTTCCCCGCCAAAACTGATATAACAAACTCTGCTGCAAGAACCGCCCAAAAAGATATCCGAAAAATCATCTTTGCTGACAACAAGATGTCCTGTTTTTTCTGCTATATTTTTAAATTCTTTTGCAGCATCGAGATTTGCACTATTGCTTTTTATGTACCATATTAACGGCGTCATATAAAAATCACGTCTGAAATCATCCAAAACCATTAATTTATAACGATTTTTAGTTATTCCAAGCTCCTTGTCTTTTGCCGTCAAAGATTTATCGTGCCACCTGTATGAATAAATCGGCTCTAAGAACTCCGTATGCTTTATATTAACCAAAGAATTCATTCTCATCCAATAATCATAATCCTCAAGAGTATGCTTATAGCTTGAATAACATCCCAAAATCTCTTTTGCAGAAGCACGATACATAAACGCCGCACCTATTGTATTGTTAGCATAAGTATTAAGCTCATATGTATTCTCCGGGAAAATAACATTGCCACTTCCCAGCGGAAATTCAAACCAGCCATGCTTTGAAAGCTTTTTCCCTTTTTCATCAATCAAACGCATGTTTGCAAAAATCATGCCTGTATCCGGAGAATTTTTTAAATCATTAACCATCTTTTCGAGGAAATTTTTATCCATAACATTGTCGGCACTCGTCCAGGTTAAAAATTCTCCTGTTGCCTCGTTGAAGCCTCGCGAAAGCGTTCTTGGAATTTTCCTATTTTCTTGGTCAAACACTCTTATTCTTGAATCCTTTTTAGCATATTCCTCAATAATTTTAAGAGTCTCATCTGTTGACCCATCGTTAATAACAATCAACTCAAAATTGCTATATGTTTGCATCAGAACAGACTCTATTGATTGTGCAACAACATCCTCACCATTAAAAACAGGCAAAACAACCGAAATAAGTCCTTTTTTGCAAGGCACGTGAACCTTTGATATGTTTAACGGATATAGGGAATCGCGTTCCTCTTTATATCTTAAAAACTTATATTGATATAAATTCAAAGGTTTTTTTTGTGGTTTTGAAACTCCAAAAACTAATTTTTTTAAATATTCAAACATAACTTCTGCCTTTCCTATTATTTTTCTTTCATATATTCCAATAACTTCTGCCATGCCTCAAGATAGCATTTTTTATAGAAAATATCAAGATAATCTTCTTTCCTTTGCTCAAATCGTTTTATTTCTTTTTTTGTTATTTTAATTTGATTTTTAACATATTTTTCTGTCCAACCATACGGAGTATGCAAATCACAGAAAAACCGATATGTCGTTAATGTTCCCGCCAAAATTGTTTTTCTGACATGCTCCATATTAAATCTGGAGTGGTCAACTCTATGCAAAACCTTGGCTCCGGGCTGGAGTCCAACACCATAACCAATTTGCAACATCTTAAACGCAAGTGCCGTTTCCTCTCCACCTGCAAAATCATTTCCCACTCTGCCATAACACATTCTGAATCCGCCAACACGCCAGATTGCCTGTCTTCTCACCGCATAGTCTGCTCCGTATGGAAACTCAAATTGTTGAGTTACTTCACGGAAAGTATTTTCAGAAATCTTGAACTGACTCCAGAGGCTCTCCCAACCTTTTCTCACAACATCAGGTTTGGGGAAAGGAACGTCTAAAATAACCTGACCGCCAACAATTCCAACATTCGGATGATATTTAAAAGCAGAATAAATTTCCTCAAGCAAATAATAATCAGCTAAAACATCGTCATCCAGGAACAACAGATATTCACCTTTTGCATTCCACATACCTGCATTTCGTGCATATGAAAGTCCTTTTTGCGGAACACCTATATAACGAATATATCCATCAATCTCCTTATATTTGTTTTGGAAATAATTAACCTGCTCTCTTATTCCCGACGTGAGCGGAGCGTTGTCAACAATAATTATTTCATATTCCTTTTTGCTCATTGATTGGCGTATTACCGACCAGATTGCATCAATCAGCTTTTCGCCTCTTAAATAAGTACATATTATTATGGATATCTTTTTTGTGCATTCTTCAGGCTCATCAATCATTTTTTCAAGAGAATAAAGGAGCTTGTTTTTTAGTTTGGTGTCAGCAATATCAAAAATATCTGTGCCGTCTTCCGCATAGAACCATCCTTTATAATCGCTTAACCTTTCAATCTTTTCTTCGTTCTTTGTTGATATACACAAGTCAAAAGCGTCCGTGTTTTCAACGTTTTGACTATCTGCAACCAAAACAGAGCCTGAAAAACGTTTCATTCTTTCAAGCTTTTCTTTTGAGGGATTGTTCCCAAAAAATATATAGCAAACACAGGAATAAATATCCGTTACTTCACAAATATTAACTTCTTCCTCCGTGAAAACAACGTGTCCTGCCTCAATAGCTTTTTCTTTAAAATCTAGGTAATCACGTCTACTCTCATCCTCTGTTTCAATTATCCAGACCAGAGAAGACATATAAAAATCGCGTCTGAAATCATCCAGAACCATTAATTTATAACGATTTTTGGTTATTCCAAGCTCTTTGTCATGAGCAGTTAATGACTCATCATGTATCCTATAAAGATAAATAGGCTTTTCCTCATCAATATGCTCAATTTTCAAAAGAGAATTCATTCTCATCCAGTAATCATAATCCTCAAGGTTTGTTTTATATTTTGAATAATCCTCAAGCAAATATGCAGCACTTGCACGATACATAAATGCCGCACCTATTGTATTGTTAGCATAAGTATTAATTTTTTCTGTTGTTCTGGGAAAACAAACATTTCCTGAAAAGAACGGCTTTTCAAACCAAAAATGTCCTCTTTTTATTTTTCCTCTCTTATCTATCAGCCTCATGTTTCCATAAACCATAGAAACATCTTTTTTTCTCTTAAGGTTTTCAACTAAAATTTCAATGCAATTCTCAAGCATTATGTTATCGGCGCTTGTCCAAGTTAAAAACTCACCTTTTGCCTCTCTGAAGCCTACAGATAATGCCGTTGGCAATTTTTTATTTTCCTGAGAAATAACTTTTATTCTCTTATCTTTTTTTTCAAATTCCCTGATAATTCTTTCTGTATCATCAACAGAACCATCATTCACTATAATGATTTCAATGTCTTTATAGCTTTGCTTAATCACACTTTCAAGAGATTGAGCAATAACATTTTCACCATTAAAAACAGGCAAAACAACCGAAACAAGCCCCTTTTCAAAAGGAACCTCCATTTTTGTTATATCTGATTTTATTATGCTATTTCTTGATTTTTTATATTTTAAGAATTTTGCACCACAAAGCTCAAGCTTTCTTTTCTTTTTTAATTCCACATTTTCTCTGTGTAGTGCTTCGTTCAATCCTTTTTGCAAAGCAATAAAAAATCCAACTCTTTTATAATCCGACAAAACCAGCAGAGAACGAATGAACGCAAATCCTGTCTTTTGTAACAGTTTTTCAATCTTCAAACCTGTTTTCCAAACGTATGTTTCCCGTTCATCAAGAGCCGTTTGTTTGTGCTGAGATGCCTCAAACTGTATTTGCATTATTGCATTACGGTCTTCCTCAATCTTTTCTTTTAAAAATTCTGTTTCATTGTTCTTTGCTTCGAGCTTTTCTTTTAATTCAGCAATTTCATTAAGAAGCTCTTTTTTCTCACCAATATATTTTTCTCTGCCTTCATCAATTCCTAATCCTATTTCAGCAAGAGTTCTTTCTTCAATTCCTTCTGTGTTGTTTTTTTGATATATAACAAGAATTTCATCGCCTGGCCACTGCGTTTTTTCCATAGTTCTGCAATCAATTATTTTAAAAAAAACAAGTGTGAAATCTTCCTTTAAAACAGAAAAGCTATCATAATCAAATGTAAAAAAATGCTCATCAATTCTGTCAAATTCCTGAAAAGGAAGAAAAGCAACAAAATATTTTTTGCAATTTTTAATTGTCTTTTTCATCAGAACATCAGCATTTTCAAAATGCTCAAAGGTATTTGATGTGAATATGATGTCATATTCTGAATTAAAATTATTGATATCCTCTTTCATAAAATTATGCTTAGGATAATATTTTTTTGCTTTTTTAAGTGCCTCCTCAGAAATATCACATCCGGTTATTGAAGAGTCTTCAAACAAATCACCAAGCAGACTAACACCTTCCCCTTCAGCACAACCTAAATCACAAAAGGAAAGCTTGTTCTTTTTTACATCTTCTTTAAACCAATCCGGAAAATTTTGGGCAGCAACATTATAGAAGAAAAGGCTTTGTTCTCTTCCTTGTTTTTCTTCCCAATCCCCTGTTGAAAATCTGTTTTCCCAATATTCTTCTGAATTTATGTTTTGTGTTTTATTATTATCGTTCATCAACTATTCTCCTATTTCAATCTCAGACGGAATATTTAAAAGACCGAAACATTCTTTATCACAAATTGTTTTAATATACGCAGCGCCTTCTATATAATCATAATAAGATATCGGTGCGGACTGACGATTTTCAAGTGCCGCAATAATCGTATATTCGCCAACATTAAAATAATTTTTAAACTTAAACGTAATCGTGTTTGCACCGGCTTTTTGAATTTTTAAATTTTTATCATGCAGCGCCGTAACAAATAAATCAAGTCCATTTTTATCTTTCACAGAAATTGCAACTCCGACATTTTCAAGATTTTCATTTTCTGGAACATCAACCTCCAGAACAATTTTTATATCGTCGCCATTTGAAAAAAGCTCGGTTTCCTTTTCTGCATTATAAATTCTTACATTTTTTATAGCTCCAACAGATGAACCAAATCTGTTTATGGGATTAAACTCTTTTTTGTCATGATTTTCTGCTTTTTTTTCAACACAGGATATCGCATTCTTTTCGTTACCTGTTATAAACTCCATATATTTAGATGTAACCTCGTTAACTCCGCCATCCATTATTATTTTTCCACAGTCAATCCAAATTGCTCTCGAACAAAATCTTCTCACAGCATCAACATCATGAGTAACAAACAAAATAGTTTTTCCTGATTTTTTAAGTTCTTCAAACTTATTGTAACATTTTGCCTGAAACCTATAATCTCCAACAGCTAACGCCTCATCAACAATCAAAATATCGGGATCAACATTTATTGCGACCGCAAATGCAAGCCTAACAAACATTCCGCTTGAATAATTTTTAACAGGTCTGTTAATGAAATCGCCAATTTCTGCAAATGCCAGAATTTCATCTATTTTTTTTGACATTTTTTCCTTTGAAATGCCCATTATTGTTCCATTCAGATATATATTCTCAATTCCCGTATATTCCGGATTAAATCCAGCGCCAAGCTCCAAAAGAGCTGAAACGTTTCCAACAATTTTTTTCTCTCCAAAGCTTTCATTAATAACTCCTGTTAATATTTTAAGCAATGTTGATTTTCCTGAACCGTTTTTGCCTATTATTCCAACCGTTTCTCCTTGATTAACAGATAAGCTTATATTATCTAAAGCATAAAAACTTTTGCTTTTTGTTTTTTTAGAAAAAAAAGCTTCTGTTATTGTGTGAAACGGCTTATCATACATTTTATAAATCTTGCTTAAATTATTAACTTCAATAATTTTTTCCATATATAAAACATCCTTTTTAAAAGCCAAAAAGGGCTGTTTAAAAATTAATTTAACTTCGCCCTTTGTTATTGCTTCTTTTTTAAATATGTTGAAAACGTAATATATTCTCCACACTCGGTCTTAATCATATTTTCATCCTTTAAATCCCAATCATCCAAAGAATCAAAATCAACCAAAAACCTATCTGCGTCATATTCGTTATCTATTTTTGTTATAAACGCAGTATCACAATAGTCTACTGCTTTTTTATAAATTTGTTCTCCGCCTATAAAAAATATGTCTTCATCAGAGCAATATTTTTTTGCTTCATTTATTGCCTCATCAATACTTTTACAAACAATTATATTTTCATAATTAAAATTTTCGTCATGTGTTAAAACAATATTAACTCTTTTCGGCAATGCTTTTGGTCCTGGGAAAGAAAGAAAAGTGTTTTTCCCCATAATAACAACCTTTCCCATTGTTTTTTCCCTAAAAAACTTCATATCTTCGGGAATATTAGCTAAAAGCTCATTATTTTTTCCTATTCCCCAATTTTTATCGGCAGCTGCAATAATGTTCATAAATTTTTCCTTTCAAAACTAGATTGCAACAGGTATATTTTTAACCTGTTCACCCTTTTGATAATTTTCAAGAGAAAAATCATCAACTGTAAAATCATAAAAATTCTTAATATCTTTGTTAATAATCAATTTCGGTGCCGGAAATTGTTCTCTTTTTATTAACTCTTTAACAACAGGAATGTGCCTGTCATATATATGAGCGTCAGCTATAACATGAACAAATTCTCCAACCTCAAGCCCGCTTACCTGAGCAAACATATGTGTTAAAACAGCATATTGAACCACGTTCCAGTTATTTGCAGTTAAAATATCCTGAGACCTCTGGTTTAATATTGAATTAAGCTTATTTCCTGTAACATTAAAGGTCATACTATATGCACAAGGATAAAGATTCATTTCACTTAAATCACTATGAACATATATATTTGTCATTATTCTGCGACTATATGGATTATTTTTCAAGTCAAAAAGAACACGGTCAACCTGGTCAAATTCGCCTTCTTTATATTTATGCTTAACACTCATCTGATAGCCATATGCTTTGCCGATAGACCCGTTTTCATCTGCCCAACTGTCCCAGATATGACTATTTAAATCCTTTGTGTTATTTGATTTTTTTTGCCATATCCACAAAATTTCATCAATTGCACTCTTAAGATAGGTTGGTCTTAAAGTGAGTATTGGAAATTCCTTTGATAAATCATATCTATTAACAACACAAAATTTCTTTATAGTATGTGCCGGAGTTCCGTCTTCCCATCTTGGTCTGACAGATTGTCCCTCATCAGAAAGTCCATTTTCTATTATATCTTTACACATATCAACAAAAATTTTATCTGCCATACTCATTTTAAAACACCCCCATTTATAAATTAAACTTTAAATATCAAGATTAACAACTGTTTTTGAATTTTCTTCAATAAAATCACGACGCGGTTCAACCTTATCACCCATCAAAATGGTAAATATCTCATCTGCACGTCTTGCATCTTCCAAATCAACTCTGAGCATTATTCTTGTTTCAGGATTCATTGTTGTTTCCCAAAGTTGCTCAGGGTTCATTTCACCAAGACCCTTATATCTTTGGATAGATGCTTCCGGAATTTCTTCTAAAGCTTTCTTTAAATCGTTATCATTATATGCATATATTGACTTTTTACCTTTATAAACTTTATAAAGAGGTGGTTGTGCAATATAAACATGTCCTTCTTTTACAAGTGGCTGCATATAACGGAAGAAAAATGTCAAAAGAAGTGTTCTTATATGTGCACCATCGACATCGGCATCCGCCATAATAACGACTTTTCCATATCTTATCTTATTTACATCGAAATCATTTCCAATTCCTGCACCAATTGCGGTAATAACCGGAAGAAGTTTTTCATTATTAAAAACTTTATCTATTCTTGCTTTTTCAACATTAAGCATTTTTCCCCAAAGAGGAAGAATTGCTTGAAAACGTCTGTCTCTTCCTTGCTTTGCACTACCACCCGCAGAATCTCCTTCGACGATATATATTTCAGTATATTCAGTATCTCTTGAAGAACAGTCTGCAAGCTTTCCGGGAAGGGTACTGCTTTCAAGAGCAGATTTTCTTCTTGTATTTTCTCTTGCTCTTTTTGCAGCCTCTCTCGCACGTGATGCCGTCATTGCCTTATCAACGATAATTTTAGCAACAGCCGGATTTTCTTCCATAAATTCGGTTAGCTTTTCATTAATCATTTTTTCGACAATAGTACGCATTTCGCTGTTTCCAAGCTTTGTTTTTGTCTGTCCTTCAAATTGTGCCTCTGTCACCTTAACCGAGATTATGCAGGCAAGACCCTCACGCACATCTTCGCCTTTCAAATTATCATCATTTTCTTTAAGCATCTTATATTTTCGTGCATAATCATTAATAACCTTAGTTAATGCCGCTTTAAAGCCTGTTTCGTGTGTTCCACCCTCTGTAGTATTTATGTTGTTTGCAAAACTTTGAATATCTTCAGTATATCCATCATTATATTGCATTGCAATTTCAGCCTCAGAATTTTCACGAATAGAATTAACATAAATAACATCCTCATGAATTGGTGTTTTATGACGATTCAGATATTGAACAAATTCTTTTATTCCGCCTTCATAATGAAGAACCTCTTCTTTTAAATTTCCATTTTCATCAGGACGCTTATCACTTAAAACTATTCTAACGCCCGCATTTAAAAATGCTTGCTCTTGCAATCTTTTAAATAATATTTTATAATCATATTCAAGTTCTTCAAAAATTTCATAATCAGGCTTAAAATGAACAATAGTACCAGTTTTATCTGTTTTTCCTATTATTTTTAAATCATTAAGTTTATTTCCTCTTTCATATTTCTGATAATGAACATTTTCACCATCGTGAATTTCAACCTCAAGATATTCAGAAAGTGCATTAACAACAGATGCACCAACACCATGGAGACCACCTGAAACCTTATATCCGCCACCGCCAAATTTTCCACCGGCATGCAAAATAGTAAAAACAACCTCAACAGCAGGAAGTCCTGTTTGAGCTTGTATTCCGGTTGGTATTCCACGTCCATCATCTTTTACAGTTATTGAATTATCTTCATTTATTGTAACAACAATTTCTTTACAATATCCTGCAAGAGCTTCATCAATAGAGTTATCAACAATCTCATAAACCAAATGATGAAGTCCCCTTGAAGTTGTTGAACCTATATACATTCCCGGTCTTTTTCTAACAGCTTCAAGTCCTTCTAAAACTTGTATTTGACTCTCATCATAATTATTTTCTAATGATACATTTGTAATATTATCTTCCATTTATTTTCTTACCTTTCTATCTTTTAAAAAGATTTAAGATTTTATCTATATAAAAATTTTCACTCTTTCTTTTTAATTCTTCCTGAAAGTGTTTTTGTTGATATGTTAGTTATATAAATAACCGACTGTCCATTTTCTTCACATAAAATAAAGGATTTAGGAAGTTCCTCAGAAACATTTTTAACAAAACCTTCTTCTTCAACTGTTTTAAGAAATTCTTTTGAATATTTTGAAATAGAAGTGCTTTCTAAATCAAGAATTGATATTATATTTTTTGTATTAACAACTGTTTCAGAACCTAAATGTAAGTACACTCTTCTAACCTTCCTTTTTCAATTTTAAAAAACTTACCTTTTTCTATATTTTTGAAAATTTCTTTATTTGTACATGTTATAAAAATCTGCATATTTTTAATTTTATTTAAAACATA
>JAZNGL010000083.1:0-23521 GCA_045576435.1 Clostridia bacterium | reverse complement strand
GTTCTTGGGGTTATTGCTTGGAAAAGTGAGGCTAAAATTCTTTCCTTAACCGAAAATCCAGCAAATTCACAAAAGAAAAAATATATGAATGGAAGTACTATTAAAACAAACGTTGTCATTAAAACAACCTTTGTCTGCATTCGATATTTTCTTATATGAAATTTGTTTGTTTTAATATCTTCCCATACCAAAAAGCCGATACCGCCCACCACAATCAAAACCATTATTGTTATATTTATTATAGGATTTGCAGAGTAGTGAGCAAGTGATGAAAAAGGCGCTTTTGTTCCCATCAAGTCAAATCCGGCGTTACAAAAAGCAGAAACAGAATGGAAAACCGCAAGCCATATTCCCCTTACACCAAAATCCTTTATAAATGTCGGCATCATCACCAATGCACCAATAAGCTCAATCAAAAATGTGATTTTTAATATAAAACCTGTGAGCTTAACCATACCTCCGACCTTGGGTGCCGAAATAGATTCTTGCATTGTACTCCTTTGCATAAGACCTATTTTTCTGCCTGATAACATTGCAGTTGCAACAGCAACAGTTACTATCCCAAGACCACCAGTTTGTATAAGCAAAAGTATAATTAATTGACCTATACTTGACCAATGTGTTGCTGTATCATATATCACAAGACCGGTTACACATGTAGCAGAGGTCGCAGTAAACAAGCTATCCAAAAACGGCGTCCAATTCCCTGAGTTCGAAGAAATAGGAAGACTCAAAAGAAATGTACCTAATAGTATCACTCCTAAAAATCCATATATTATTATCTGAGCTGATGATAAATGTTTCTTTTTGTTTGCAGTCATATATCTCACACCTAATACTTTTTTTCTTTTTACTAAATTATATTTTAACATAATTAAAACAAAGATGGGATTAATAGTGATTTGTATAATATTAAGATTGTGTAAAGAAGGCAATCTTATGCTAAATTTGTTATTTATTATTCCCTGTTTTAACACTTTTAAATTTTTTGCCACAAAATATTTTCACTTTTAATCTATCAAAGAAGTTTCCATAGTGCCATTATTATCTTTTGAGGACATGCTTTGTGTAATTGCCAAAGATTAGGGCTTGTTAAAGTTGCTCTTCCGCAATAACCACGGCACTCAGTTTTTTTAATTAGCCTATTTTCTATTGACAATTCTTAACAGGTTTACAGCGTATCTACTTTTTATTAGAATATTTTCCTGTTAAACCTCAAATAATAACAAAAAAAAAGCGAGGTAATGATATGTTTAAACACGAAAAAATGCTATTTCACCCAGTTGAAGTTGAAAAACCAAATCCACAATACGCAGCCCTTCTTCAAGAACAACTAGGCGGTGGTAATGGTGAGTTAAAGGCAGCAATGCAATATATGTCACAGAGCTTTAGAATTAAGGACCCTGAAATCAAGGATTTATTTTTGGACATCGCCGCAGAAGAGCTTGGGCATATGGAAATGATTGCTCAAACAATCAATTTTTTGAATGGTCACGATGTTGATGCATCAAAGGTTCCTGCAGGAGAAATTCAATCTCACGTTATATTGGGATTAAATCCAGGCTTGATTAACGCATCGGGATATTCTTGGACAAGCGATTATGTTACAGTTACAGGAGATTTATGTGCCGACCTTTTGTCTAACATTGCATCAGAGCAAAGAGCAAAGGTTGTTTATGAATATCTTTACAGACAGATTGATGATAAAAAAGTTAAAGAAACCATTGATTTTCTCCTAAATCGTGAAGAGGCACACAATGCTATGTTCAGGGAAGCATTTAACAAAGTTCAAAACACAGGCTCCAATAGAGATTTTGGCACAACCAAGGCCGCTAAAATGTATTTTAGTATGTCAGAGCCATCTCCTGAAGATAACCCATTTAAGAAAACAGATGTTAACCCACCATCTTTCAACTAAATAAGAACCTCACGAAATACTAACGAACTAAAGTTCGAGTATTTCGGAGAACCTTGTTATGTTAACACATAATAACATAAGGTAGGAATGATTTTGGAATTGTTCCAATTTCATTTCCGCCTTTTTCTTTGTTTACAACGACTATAAATGCCTTCCATGGACTTTCAAGCTCTGTCGCCAATTTGACCCTATGGTTATTCCTGTAATATAATCAAAAAAGTCAAGCTGTGCCATTTGCTTATGTTCCATCATTTTTGCAACTGCAAATAATGCTAATGCAGAGAATAATGATGTTAAAATCACTTTAAGTATTTCCATATAGAACTCCTCCTACTTTTAGTATACCCGCTAAATCATTTCATAATCCTGAACATTTTTATAATGTATTCATATACTATCATCAGAGGTGTTATTATGAACCCATGCGAATTAACAGCGTCTATTACTGCAATAGCAAATGCATTGGCATGCAAACTAAGCACAGATGAATTAAGCCTTTTAGGATCAACATTCATACAGTTTGGAGACACCTTGACAACTATTGCATTGCAAAGAACTTTGTGTGAGAATTCTGCTAACAACTCTGTTAAAAAAAGCTGATGGCAGCTCAATTTCCACTCGGCTTTTTGATTTGTCAAGGTATAATACAAAATATGCAAAATACTTTTTTGAGTTTTATTTTTGACACATTATGAACATCCGCACCACATCGGAGCAAAGTGAACTTTGCTTCGACTTTTTTATGCAAATTAAGTTTGTTTTGGAAAAAAAGCAAAAGTCATTGGCCAAAGTCCCATTAAAACAAAAATAGATATAAAATATCGAACGCCATCAGCAGACGGATGCATTGGAAGAACAGTTTTCAGAGTCTTGCTAAGCACAAGATAAACAAACACTCCGCCAACAAATTTAATAATTTGCGCCCACCAGACAGCCTGAGTGTCATAGTTAACAATCTTTTTATCCATAATATAGCCAAGCCATATGCCAAGCGTTGAGCCAAGCATCGTATATCCTGCTTTTATGGCACTTTCCAGATTGACAACATCGATACTCTGCGGAAAATCGAACAGAGAAACATATAGCAAATATCCAAGCACCAAAAGAAAAAGCACCGCAAAAAGAATATTCATGACCTTAATATTATCATAGTTTTTTTCAATTATAGGGAACAAAACAAAAACCAAAACAATCGCACTGACAACAGAAAAAGCCACATCTCCAAAAAAGTGCACGCCCAGATATAACCGAGAAAACGGAACGAGCATTGCAAAAGCCACGGCAATAATTTTAACCCATAATTTGTCTGCTATTTTTGCAAGACATCCATAAAGACCAACGGATATTTGAGTGTGTCCGCTGGGGAACGAATAGCCGGTTGCCGCCTCTCTCGCGCTCTCCACGATTGTGAACGACGGGTCTTTTATCCATGGTCTTTGAACTCTTGCGGTGATTTTGGTGAATTGATTTATCGCCAGACCATAAATTCCAACCACAAGCAAATACATGGCTTTTTTCTTGTTTATGCACCACAAAAAGAGCAATGCAATCAAAATCATAACTGTTTCTTCACCAAATTTTGTAACCATCGTAAAGAATGTATCAAAAAATGGCGTTCTTAATTCTTCCAACCACTTTAAAAATTCCACAGTTTTTCCCTTTCAAATCTTATTTATCTACTTTCTTGCAACGTAAAATAATCTCTTTTATTAATTTTTCTTTTCAAGCTTAAGTTTTCCAAAGCCTGCCTCTTCAACGCATTTCTGACCTTCTGCCGTCAGCATAAACTCTGCCATTTTGCGTGCAGGTGCATCATTTGGAGTATCAGCACGAAGAACAACATAAGTGTTGTTTGAAAGCGGATATGTGCCATCTGCAATTGTATCATCATTTGGATAAACCCCATCAATGCTGAGTAGCTTAAGCTCCGTTTTAGTGTTATAGAACAAATCCATATTATTAAAATAATAATAGATGCTATAGCCAAGTCCAAACCCTTTCGGTTCATCAGTTTTTGCTTTCATAACATCGGTCAGAACGTTCGACATCGTCATAGATGTTTCTTTCTGCACCTCGGGATGAATTTCATTTCCGTTCAAGAAATGCCTTTCCATTTGCGCATGGCTTCCCGAATCATTGTTTCTGCAATATGGATATATCAAAGCGTCAGGACCGCCAACTTCATTCCAATTCTCATATGCATCATTGACATAAATGTTAGTTATCTGCTCGGTTGTTAGGCCTTTAATGGAATTATCATTGTTTGTAAAGAAAATCATTGCATCATAAGCAATCGGGATGAGCTCAAGCTCCACTCCCTTCTCTTCTGCCATAGCCAAAATATCCCTTGCAGGATAAACCGATGCAAAACTCATATCAATTTCACCATTGATTAGTCTTTGATATGTTGCATGGCTTTTTGAATGTTTCGACGGCTTTGAAGGATGATTAATTCCGTTCGAAAAAAGATTTCTATAAACAGCCTCCGTGAAAGGATAAGTCGAGGTGGAGCCATCAATCAAAGGCATACCTTTATCAAACCCAAACTCCTCTGCCATAGCGGATGGATATACCAGGCAATAGTTCATAATATTAGAAAGCAAATCAGCTGCAAAATATCTGCTTGCGCTTTTCTGAGGATTTAAAATTCTTTTGGGATTTTCCCAATCCGTTCCTGTTTCATCCAAATCCGCCTCAACATAGCTACCGAGCATTGCAAAGGCATCCTTTGCCCAATCGGAGATTTTGTCTTCATCAATAACATTGAAGTTTTCATCACCCGGATAGCCAATCCCCGCAAGCTCCACAACACGAGCCGCCATAACTGTGAATTCTTCTCTTGTTATCTCTCGCTCGGGTGAAAATTTATTTGGGGCATCGCCTTTTACTATGCCGTAATTATATGCAGATAAAATCTCCCTGTAATACCATTTATCGCTTGTAACATCATCAAATATCCTGATAGTCCCCGGAACAGCAATTTGCTCCAACCCCAAAAATCTGAGGAGCATTGCCGTTGCTTCTGCTCTTGTAATATTTGCAAACGGAAGTGCTTCACCTTTTTCATTCCCTTTAATCACACCTGTTCTGGACAAATCACGAAGAGTCACAAACTCAAATGCCAACTCATTTTCATCTGTGAATTTCATTTCTTCTGTCACAAAAGCCTCAATCTCTCTGTTTGCGTTTTCCTTAGGCACAGTTGCATAAAGTCTGCCTGAATATACATATGAAAGTGATATTGGCTTTTTGGTATCGGCATATCTGGCTTTTGTCACGACATTCCAATCATAATCATTGCCATTTTCATGCGGAATATATATCACAGAAAATCTTTCATTCTCAACAGAATTTTGATTAATTTCTGCCGTTTTTTCTGCAAAGCAAGTCACCACAACACTTAAAGCAACAGCTAGCACAAGCACCACACTTAAAAACTTTTTCATTTTCATCATCCTTTTATTTTTATGTTTGTCATCAAACATCTCTGCATAAATTATATAAGCCGTATTAATATATAAATATATTATCATAAATCTTTAGCTTTTGCAAACTTTTATTCTGAAAATTTTAAGGCTTTATAGTATGGCTTTTTGTCAGGCAGTATAGAAAAAGTACTTTGGCAAATGCATATGCCAAAGTGCTTTCTTATCTTATTTACAAAACATTTAAGTATGAATGTTATTGTAACAACAACAATCCAAAAACAAGAGTAAAGAGCGCAACGGTTTCAACAATACCAATAACTATGAAATAGTTTGCAGTACCTTTTCCTGTTTCGCCAAGCGCATCTGCAGAAGCAGCCGCAACCTTGCCCTGAAGAAATGCCGAAAGTCCTATTGCAAAACCTGCAAACAAGCCAACAAACAAACAAAGTGTAGCCGTTGCCGTGCCTGATTCAAACGCACTGCGGATGAAGTTCATAAGCAAAAATCCGTAGATTGTCTGTGTTAAAGGCGCACCCGAAAACGCAACCATCATAAACGGAGCCATTTTTCCGTTTGCGTAACATTTTTTCCAAGCACCAACTGATGCCATTGCAGCAGAACCCGCTCCAAAAGCTGAACCGCTAGCCGATAGACCTAATGCACATGCCATACCAATAAATTGAATTTCCATAATAATCTCCTTAACTTTTTACTTTTTTATTTTTTTAAAAGGTTTATATTGAACGCCCGACCATTCCATTCCAAGTTGCCCTGAAAACTCCAAAAGGTTAAGTCGCACGCCATGAACAACAACCGACAAAAATCCCATAACGATATTTAGTAAGTGACCGATGACCATAATCACCGCGCCAACAATAACAAGAGCTCCGTCAAAGCCTGCCGCCATATCGTTAAAGCTTTGAGCAATTGCAAGCGATGCCATACCAACCGCAAAGAGTCTGATATAGCTCATCACATTACCAAATGCAGATATGGTGTTTAAAAACACGGTAAACGCATCTCCAAGTCCCGCCTTGAGTCCTTGCCCAAACGTCTTGTTTGGCGCCATTCCTCCAAACAGAATAACCAATATGAAGCCTGCACCAATCACTATTCCCGCGGTCATCAAATTTATGCTCTCGCCTATTACTAAGTTCAAAACCACAAAATATATTGCACACACCGAGAGCAGCCAGCCAATATCGGCCATCCAACTCAGATTTTTTTCAATCAGCTTCCGCACGACATTCATCACGCAAGCAAGCGCCAATTGAATAACTCCGACACTGAAACAGAATTTCATAACATTGTTCTGAACATCGGTTGCCGAAATTGAAAAATACTGCGGATAGTTGGCAATTGACGGCAAAACAAGTGCCTTCAAGAGCGGAACCTCCATTGCCTTTTCAAGACCAAACCAAGTTCCCGTTAACGCTCCCCATATAACCGTGGAAACAGATAACAAGTAAAGCAGAAATATCACCGGTGTTATTTTCTTCGTCTTTATGTTAAATGCAATTGTGCCAATCAGAAAGACTACTCCATAGCCCGCATCACCAATTATCATCGCAAAGAAGAGTGCAAAAAACGCCAGGAACCAGAAAGAAATGTCATATTCCGTATATCCCGGAACCACGCCCAAAATATCAAAAACAGGTTTTATCAACGCAGTCATTTTGTTATAACGAATTTTCGTGGGCACATTAGCATCATCTTCTGAAATATCACTTGTAACCCATGCCCAGTTTTGTTCCTTTGCCGTGGCAGAGAATTTTTCCTCTTCATCTGCGGGAATATAGCCGCTCAACCAAATGAGTGCACCATCCGCATTAAGCGTTTGTCCAACAGACGAATATTCAACATCGTTCTCCGTTTTGAGAAGATGCTCTGAATAACTTTTCAAGTGATTAGCCGCTCTTTTTAAGGTGCTTTCGCATTGTTTAAGTTCGTTCTCGCATTTTTCAAGCTCTTCACTCAATTGCTTTGTACCCTTTTCAGGAATAATAAATTCTATTCCGTTCAAGGCGCCATCAAGCTTCCCTAAAACCGCAACCGTTTCCATTTTTTCAACCGATGCCAAGCGGATAAACTTAATGCTTTCATCATTGCAAAGAGCGTTATAAGTCTTTTTATCAAGTCTGTAAAAGTGCAAATCCAAGTCATCAGGAAGCTCTTTTATTTCTTGCGAATCAAAATCTCCCCAAGCCTTCAGCTTTTCCAGTTCTATCAGGATTTCAGTTCTTCGGTTCTGAAGAATGTTTTTCATATCTATCGCCCTGATTGAGTCTTGATAAATTTCTTCAAACTCATCATCATTAAGCACATCTGTTTGTCCATTTTCTTCGTCAACGTATTCCTTAAGCTCGTTCATAAGCTTAGATATCATTGAGAATCTTTCGATAAACACGGAATCCGCATTTTTCCTTTCGGCAATATGAACAATTCCCAAATCCCGAAGAGTTGTTAAAAGCTCTTCCTTATGCGAATTTTGTGCCACAACACAAACAGATTTCATTTTTTCAATCATGCTGTAGCCACCTGCCTTTTCCCTTTTGCAATCTTTCCGCGAACAACCGCACTTGTCTGCTGGTCGCCAAGATAGATTTCAATAACACGAATATTCTCTTTTGCCTCAGGGATTTTAACCTTTTCAAAAAGATTAACGCTTTGAGATGTTAAACGAAGCTCCCGATTCAAGAGTTCACTCTGTTTTTTGAGAGTTTCAATCAGAACCTTAAGTCTTGCGATTTCGCGCATTCTCACGAGCGCTTCATCAACCCAAAGCGGATAATTTGCAACATCGTAGGAAATATCTTTAAAGGTCAACTCCTTAAAAACAGGAACGATGATACCTGCAATGTTGTTATCTGTGCAGATAGCGGTGTTGGGCTTCACAAGATTTTCTATCTTCAGCTCATCGGGGAACATATCGTTTTCCGACAAAACAGCAACCCAATCGTCAATACCGCTGATTGTAGCCTCATATTCCTCCTGCTTTTTTTCAAGCTCTGCGTCAACCTGCATAATCACCATCTGAAGCTGTTGCTTTTTGAGTTGCAGAGTTGGAAGATAACGCTGAAACTGTTTCAGGTCATCTTTTTGCTTCTTAAGTTCATTTTTTGTTAATTTAATAGATGCCATATCATTCACCTATTAACCCAAAGAGATGTCTTTAGGCCATCTTTCCTGCAAAAGATTGGTTTTAAGACCTGTTTCATTTGGCAAGAAACACTCTGCCAAAATCTCCCATCCAAGATCAAGCGCCTCTTCCAAAGGAATATTAACGCTCAAATCCATAAGCTTGTTTTCAAACAACTCGCCATATTTAAGAAGCTTTTCATCCCATTCACTCATAAGAAATCCCATTGATTTCTTTTCAAGACTTTCCTTATATGCACTATAAAGCTTAATCATACAATCCATCAAAGCACGATGGTCGTTTCTTGTGTTAGCATTAACATTTTGTTTCAAACGCGAAAGTGAACCAAACGGCTCAATTCTTCCGTTTTTAAGATAATACTGACCTTCTGTGATATATCCCGTGTTATCAGGAACCGGGTGCGTCACATCGTCACCGGGCATTGTTGTAACACCCAGAACTGTAACTGAGCCCAAGCCATCAAAAGCAACCGCCTTTTCATATCTGGCAGCAAGACAGCTATATAAATCTCCCGGATATCCACGGTTAGACGGAACCTGTTCCATAGTAATTGCCGTTTCCTTCTGGGCATCGGCATAGTTTGTCATATCAGTTAAAAGCACGAGAACCTTTTTCCCGTTAAGTGCGAATTGCTCTGCAATGGCAAGCGACATATCAGGAACAAGAGTACACTCAACAGTCGGGTCAGATGCCGTGTGAATGAACATAACCGTTCTGCCCATGGCACCGCTTTTCTCAAGAGTATCCTTAAAGAAAAGATAGTCGTCATATTTAAGTCCCATACCACCGAGAACAATAATATCAACCTCGGTTTGCATGGCAATTCTTGCGAGCAGTTCGTTATATGGCTCACCCGATGAAGAGAAAATCGGCAATTTTTGGCTTTCAACAAGTGTGTTAAACACATCAATCATAGGAATTCCTGTTCGAATCATGTTTTTCGGCACTATTCTCTTAGCCGGGTTTACCGACGGACCACCGATTGGTATCATGTTTTCAGTAAGAGCAGGACCATTATCTCTCGGTATTCCCGTACCATTAAAAACTCTGCCTAAAAGCTGGTCAGAAAAAGACACCATCATAGGTCTGCCTAAAAATTTAACAGAATCGGTTGTGCTAACACCCTGTGTCCCTGCAAAAACCTGCAGATAAACCTTATCCCCATCAAGCTTAATAACATTTGCATAGCTCTTGCCAACAAACGCCAAGTCACCGTTACGAACACCCGTTGCCTTAACAGTTACAACGTTGCCGACAATAGATTCAATCTTTGTGTAAATCTTTTGCATGGTTTACCCCCCCTATTTGCAAGATTTTGACATATAATATTCTTCAATTTCAGCTTCTTTTGCATCAAATTCTTTTGCACCAAATTCAATTGTGTGCCAATCAAGCAACTTCTGACGAAGCTCGTTAAAGAACATACGAATTTCATTTTTTTCCACAATATCATAAGAACGAGTTATGATATCATACATAACATTGAAAACACGAACCTGACGTTCAGGCTCAGAAGCAGCATCAATTGCATCAAACGAGTTCTGCTGAAGATATGCCGCGTCTAAAAGTTCACCCTTTTGATAGATAATATAATCTTCAGCCGAGGTTCCCTCTTCACCAATAACCATCATCATCTGGTTTATTTCAATGCTTCTGTTCAGGATTCCTCGTGCCTCAGCAACTTTAGAATCATCAACAATGCTCTTATATTTCGACCATGACTCAATCGGATGAATAGCCGGATATTTTCTTGCATCCGAACGTTCACGCGACAATCCGTGAAAAGCACCAACAACCTTAAGTGTTGCTTGTGTAACAGGCTCTTCAAAGTTACCGCCCGCAGGTGAAACCGTACCACCAATGGTAACCGATGCACATCTTCCGTCATTGAGTTTAACCTTGCCCGCACGTTCATAGAAGGACGCGATAACCGATTCAAGATATGCAGGGAACGCCTCATCACCCGGAATTTCCTCAAGACGACCGCTCATTTCACGCATAGCCTGTGCCCAACGTGATGTTGAGTCAGCAAGCATTAAAACAGAAAGACCCATCTGTCTGAAATATTCCGCAAGGGTGATTCCCGTATAAACCGAAGCTTCACGGGATGCAACAGGCATTGATGAGGTGTTACAGATAATGATTGTTCTCTCCATCAAAGATTTACCTGTTCTCGGGTCGATGAGTTCAGGGAACTCCTTAAGCACTTCAACAACCTCACCCGCACGCTCACCGCATGCAGTAATGATAACAATATCAACATCCGCATTCTTGGCTTCCATATGCTGAAGCACTGTTTTACCCGCACCAAAAGGTCCCGGAACACAGAAAGTTCCGCCCTTGGCAACAGGCAAAAATGTATCGATACAACGAATTTTTGTGATTAATGTTTCGTCAGGCTTTAATCTCTGTTTATAACAGGTAATCGGCTTTTTTATCGGCCATGAGAAAACCATCGACAAACTTTTGGTGTTGCCCTTGCCATCTTTTATCACCGCAATCTCATCACGAACATTATAAATACCCTCAGGCACAATTGACTCCACAGTCCAATCCTCATTGGAAAATCCAAACGGAACCATTATTTCATGATTGAAAATTCCCTCAGGAACATATCCAATTGCATCTGCAGGACGAACAACATCGCCCACCGAAACCTTAGGTGTGAATTTCCAATCCTTGTTAGGTATCGGATTCAAATATTCGCCTCTTTCAAGGAAATAACCGCATTTTTCCGCAAGGTCTGGTAGCGGATTTTGAAGTCCGTCATAGATTTGAGTAAGAAGTCCCGGGCCTAATTCAACGCTCATGAGCCCGCCTGTGAACTCAACCTTATCACCAACCTTAATTCCCTCTGTCATCTCATAAATCTGCATATCGGCAATACCGTCATTTATACGGATAACCTCACCCTTAAGTCTTTTATCATCAACCAATATAAATCCAACCTCGTTCTTCTTGATTGAACCATCAATTCGCACCGACACAAGATTGCCATTAATACTGGTTATATTTCCATATACATAATTCATTTTTCCACTCCTACTCCATGCTCATAATTTCATGTTCTAAATTTTCTACTATTTTGTTAAGTTCTGCCTTGCCTTTTTCATAGTTAAAAGACTTTTTCCTCTCTAACAGCTTCAGTTTCAAAGCATATCCAAAAAGAGCGTAATCGTCAAAATAATGAATACCAACAAGCTCGTCGAGTTTTTGAAATTCCAAACTAAGAAGCATCTCTTCGGCTGTGAGCGGATTTTTATGTTTCATTGCCGCAGAAACAATTTTCGCAACGCCTTCGTCTTTGATATCCGGTGCCTTTGCCTTATTCCCCAACCGCACATTTCGCTGAAATGTCAGTTCTTCTTTTAATGCTCCGTAAAATTTCGCCCAATCTGAAATCAACGGTCCCTCGTCTGATGAAAGGGTTAAATTCTTCAAAATTTCATATTTGGAATCATTCAAATCATTACGGCACATCTCTAAAAATTGGTCATAAGATAAAGGCATATCGCCATCTGCTTTCAACATTGGCAAGCTTGATATTAAATAATAATATGCCATTTTTATATCCTCGCTTAAATAGTAAGTTCAGGGAAAAACGGAGCTAAAATCTTCTCAAGTTCCTCGTCCGAACAATCAAAATAGCCCGAACCATCTTTTGCGGTTAGTTTAAATCCGCTTCTGACATTTGGATTTGCTTTAATTTCAAGTCCAAGACTGAGAGCTTTGCTGAGCTCGCCCTTCAGACCTTCGGTAACCTCTGCCACCTCAGCCACATAATTTGATGGCGCATCGTCACTGATTGCAGCAACAATGAGCTTTGCCAGAACTTCTTTATCAACCGCCTTTTCAATATCGGCTTCCAATATCTTTTCAAACTCAGCCTGAACAGATTTTTTAAAGAAAAGTATCGCATCTCTTTTTGCATGTTCTGCGGTTGTTCTTGCGCTTTCCTTCAAAACTTCAATCTTCTCTTCTGCTTTTCTGATAATGAAATCAGCCTCATCCTGCGCTTTGGATATAATATCTGCCGCATTCTTCTTTGCCTCATCAATAATTCTATCCGCTTCGCTTTGTGCGGCTTCGACACCTTCTTTTTTTATTGCCGAAACCAAATCCTGAATTTGCATTTCCATAACCTTTCTCCAATCTTGTAATAATATTAAATGTAATTATATTTTTTTGATTTGCCTGTAATTAACATCAAAATAATTTTTTAATACATAAACTATTTGATATTAAACAAACTATCAATATTATATGTATCTTTCCACAATTTCTCTCCCAGTATAACATTTTAACATATTTAGTTGAAAATGTCAAAGAAATTTTACAATTTTTAGCCTAAAATAGTATAGAAATCCATCAAATTTTATGATATGATATATAAAGGAGGTTTTTTCTATGAAAACAAAAAATAAAAAGAGGCTGAGAGTTGATTTAATATTGTCAATAATTGTCCTGCTTTCGATTATACGTCAATTCTTTCTCGGCAACTATCATAATATGTTTCTGGGCGTCATGACCCTTGTTCTCTTTGCAATACCAAAGATTATCGACAAGCGTCTTGACGTTGCAATCCCAACAGCACTTGAAACAATAATTTTGTTTTTCATTTTTTCGGCAGAAATCTTAGGCGAAATAAATGAGTTTTATATTAAAATTCCCATCTGGGACACCCTTCTCCATACCCTGAACGGTTTTTTAATGGCAGCAATCGGCTTTGCCCTCATTGATATTTTTAACCGAAACGAACATATTTCAACCAAAATGTCACCATATTTTGTCGGCTTCACCGCATTTTGTTTTTCAATGACGATTGGTGTTCTTTGGGAATTCTTTGAGTTTTTGATGGACCACTTTTTTGCAACAGACATGCAAAAGGATTGGATTGTTCCCGTCATCAACTCGGTTAAGCTTCATCCCGAAGGTCTAAATATTCCTATCCATGTTGACATTGAATCTCTCGTTATTAATGGTGAGGACTGGAGTCTTGGCGGATATTTAGATATCGGCCTCGTCGACACAATGAAGGATTTATTTGTCAACTTTATTGGTGCCGTTGCATTTGCGATTATTGGTATTATTTATCTTAAATACGAGGGAAAAGGCAAACTCGCCGCATCTCTTATACCAAAAGTCAGAGAAAATAAAGAATAGCATACTAAAAAGCTGATACGAATATTTTTCGTATCAGCTTTTTTATGCAAGATTATATTTTACTAACCATCGCAGTTTTAACCTGTAAATCTGCAATCTCCGTAACTCTTATTCTCAAGAATTCAGTTTCAAGCTCAGTTCCCTCCTCAGGAAGCTTTTCAAGATTATGAAAAATCAATCCGTTAAGAGTGTCATATTCCTCGCTTGACACGGCAACATTAAGAATTTCAGATATCTCCTCCAAGGAAGCACCGCCAGCAATTCTCCAGAGATTTTCATCCACAGCCTCAATAAAATCATCGGCCTCTTCAGGAACAATGTCGTCCTCCAAATCGCCAACAAGCTCCTCAACCAAATCCTTAATCGTGATGATGCCGCTCATTCCGCCATATTCGTCAAGAACAACCGCAAGACCAACCTTATCATTTTTCATATTTCTGAAAAGTGCATCTGCCATTAGTGTTTCAGGCACAAAATACGGCAATGCCACGGCGTTTTCCATTACGCTTTCTCTCGACTTATCTTTAAGCCTGAAATATTTTTTTGTATTGAGAACACCCACAATGTTATCAACCGTGCCATCGCATATCGGGTAATAGGTGTAACCACTGTTTGTTATTGTTTCCGCCCATTCCTCATCTGTTTCCTCAGCGTCAAGCATCAAAACGTCTTTTCTGTGAGTTATTATTTCCTCTATAACAAGATTATCAAACTCGAATACATTCTGGATGAACTCGCGTTCCTCACTGTCGATGGTACCCTTTTCGTTGCCCACATCAACCATCATTCGAATTTCTTCCTCGCCAACCTCTTCCTCTTGTGCGTTAGGGTCAATCTTCATGAGTCTTAATATACCGTTAGTGGATATTGTCAACAATCCAACAAGCGGTGCGAATATTTTTGAAATTCCGCTCACAAGCCCCGACATACCGAGTGCAAGCTTTTCAGCATTGCGCATTGCAACCTGTTTTGGAACAAGCTCACCAAAAACAAGTGTCACATATGATAAAACAATTGTTATCAGAATAACCGCAATGGTATCAAGCACTTCCGCAGATATATTAATCCCAAGGCTAATCACCCAATCAACAACAACGCCCGAAAAGTTTTCAGCCGCAAAAGCACTGCCTAAAAATCCCGACAAAGTGATTGCAACCTGTATTGTTGCCAAGAACCTGGCTGGCTGATTTGTTAGTTTTTCCAACCGCATAGCACGTTTGTCGCCCTCAGAAGCAAGCTTTGCAAGCTTCGCATCATTCATTGAAATAACTGCAATCTCTGCGCAAGCAAAAACCGCGTTAAGTGCAATTAATATTATTTGTAATAAAATCATTAAAAAAACAGAACTATCCATTTTAATCCTCCAATTTTTTCTTTAAAACACAAAAAGACAAAACAAAGCCTACAATCTCAGATACGGGCTTCGCCTTGCCATTCTTAACTTATAGAATAATGGAGGATTGTTTTCGTCTGTACTATCGCCTTCGTCCATTCTGTTCTTTTCACCTCTTCCTTTCTTATATTGTTATACTGTCAAAAGAATAATTGCCGCTAAAAACCGCAAATCAATTTTCTTATTTTTCATTCTTCAATACTTATTCGAGGTTATTATACCATATATATTTTCTTTTGTCAATCCTATAAATAAAAGAGGCTCACAAGCTCTCAATACCCCTCTAAAACCAAAGTGTATGCAAAAAAATAAGCCATAGGCTTTTTCCTTTTGGCTTGTTTTTTTGGACTTCGCATCAGACATAATTTCGTTGAAAACTTATTCATCAATCCTTGAAACATACATTTCCTCAGTCTCAATCTGAGCCTTTTTCAAAATCCCAATTGCATACATTATTTCCTCGCTCAAAACTGTGCTTTTTTCAAGAATTTCAAGCGCATCTGTAATTCTGTTAAAAAGTCTGAAATACATCTTTTTATAATAAAAATTTTTAAACACAAATTTCCCCTCCCGAATAAAAAAGTGCGTAGCCAAAGCTACGCACGAAAAACACATAGCTCCGTTTGCTGCGACACAAAATCTACACATAACTATTAGGATATGCTAAGATGGAACATATGTATTTTTACCAAAATAAAAATACACATACCCAATAGTTAATATTACTTAGATTTTATGTCGCATGTTTATTATAACACAAATAATATATGAAGTCAAGCATTCTCAACATCCCCTACTTATCGCTGACCAAATTTTTATAACATCACAAAGCACTCCGACTGTCACTCACAAAGCATTGACAAATTCAAAAAAGCTGAGTATAATATATCTTTGGAAAACTAACAAGGAGATTAAAAATGAGCATACTTAACGCAGAAAATATAACTCACGGTTTTGGCGGAAGACAAATTCTTGAGGATGCAAGCTTTCGTCTGTTAAAAGGTGAGCACATCGGCTTGATTGGTGCAAACGGCGAGGGCAAATCCACTTTTTTAAAGATAATAACAGGCGAGCTTCAACCCGATAGCGGAAACGTTGAATGGTGCCGTCGAATCACATATGGTTATTTAGACCAATATTCGTCACTTGGTCAGGGCAAAACTATAATGGATGTGCTTCGTGATGCCTTTTCACATCTTTCCGACCTTGAAACCGAAATGATTGGAATATATGACAAAATGGCAGATGCCACAGATACCGAAATGGCGCAGATGATGGATGATGTGAGTGAAATTCAGGAAATTCTTGATTCCTCAGGCTATTACACAATCGACTCTAAAATTTCCGAATATGCAAACGGACTTGGTCTTGGAGAAATCGGTCTTGACAGAGATGTTTCAGAGCTTAGTGGCGGGCAACGTTCAAAGGTTCTGCTTGCCAAGGTTCTGCTTGAGAACCCAATGATTTTAATTCTGGACGAGCCAACAAACTTTCTTGATGAAAACCACATAAATTGGCTGACAAACTTTTTGCAAAGCTATGAAAACGCATTCATTCTTGTTTCCCATGACATGCCGTTTTTAACAAAGGTTACAAATGTTATATATCATCTTGAAAACACAATTTTAACACGCTATAAAGGAACATATGACGACTTTTTAAGGATGTATGATATCAAAAAGCAACAGGTTGAGCAGGCATATAAGAAACAGCAAAAGAAAATTGCCGACCTTGAGGAATTTGTTGCAAAAAACAAAGCAAGAGCCGCAACGGCAACCCTTGCAAGGTCGCGTCAAAAAGAGCTGGACAAGATGGAGAGAATCAGCATTGCTCCTGAAAAAATCAAGCCAAGCTTTAGCTTTCAAATCGACCGCGCTCCCGGAAGAATTGTGATTTCTGCCGAAAACTTAGTGATTGGTTACGAGTCACCCTTAACAAAGAAAATCAATCTCTCTATTGAAAGAAACAAAAAAATCGCCATCAAGGGCGTTAACGGTCTTGGAAAATCAACCTTACTCAAAACACTTCTCGGCATTATTCCGCCGATTGAAGGTAAAATTGAGCATGACCAATTCATCAATGTTGGCTATTTTGAGCAGGAGGAATCCGCTTCAGATAAAACCGCACTTCAGGAGTTCTGGGATGAATTCCCATCATTGACCAATGCCGAGGCTCGTGCAGCACTTGCTCGTTGCGGACTGACAACCGAGCATATAACAAGTCAGATGAAAGTTCTTTCCGGTGGCGAAAATGCAAAGGTCAGACTCTGTAAAATTATGCAAAAGCCAACAAATCTCCTTGTTCTCGACGAGCCGACAAACCATCTTGATATCGATGCAAAAGCCGAGCTCACCCGAGCAATTAAGGCTTTTCACGGAACAGTTCTTCTCGTCAGTCACGAACCTGAGTTCTATGAAAACGTTGTTGATGAAATCTGGGATGTTTCTGACTGGAGCACAAAGATAGTATAAAAAAAGACCACTTCATTTGAAGTGGTCTTTTGAGCTTTTTTAAACACCCAACAGATTTATTATAACATATAAATATTGCAGTTGTAAAGATAAATTTATTAGGATTTTACATTTTCTGCTATTTGCCCAAAAAAGAGTCTTTCAGTTTTAATAATTTGTCAATTGAAATAGGGTTTAAAATGTGTTATTATTAAATCAAGGAAAGGAAGGTAAGTTCCAATGAAAAACTAACCTAAAAACTTAAAAAAAGTTAAAGGAAGGTAAATTCCAATGAGAAACTAACCTGAAAAACTTAAAAAAGTTAAAGGAAGGTAAATTCCAATGAGAAACTAACCTAAAAGCTTTTGAGAAAGCTGAGATGATTTGAACCTTTAGTAACAAAACACGGCGGTGTAACGCTTAATATATATAGAAAGGTTTCAAATAAAAAAACGGTTCAAATCAAAAACAACCTTCTTAAAAAGTCACCCCCCTCCTCGTCTTTTGAAGCACACAATAAACCCTGCGGTATTCTCGATTGAGAAAAGAAGATATTTTTGGTTCAGATTTGTGAAGATGCAGCAAAAGACAGACGAAGAAAGTGAGGTAAACAATTGATGTTAGATATTAAGAGTGAACAGATGTGACCCCTGATTGCAAAGGATTGAGCAATCAGGGGTCACGTCTTTTTTTATTGCTATTTTAAATTTATCTTTAAAAAGCCTTTAACAGCTTTTCTGCAATTTTCATACCATCAACTGCGGCGCTCATTATTCCGCCCGCATATCCTGCACCCTCTCCCGCAGGAAAAAGTCCCTCAACATTCACACTTTGATAGTTTTCATCTCTTTTAATTCTGAGCGGTGCCGATGTTCTCATTTCAACTCCTGTTAAAACTGCGCCGCAAGACGAAAATCCCTTTATTTTTCTATCAAATTCAAAAAGTCCATCCTTTAGTGTTGAAGAAATAAACTCAGGTAAACATTCCCTCAAATCAGCAAATGAGGTCTCGCCCGTAAACGATGGAATCACACCGTCGAACGCCGAGGATGTTTTATTTTTCATGAAATCTCTGGCAAGCTGAACAGGGGCTTTTCCTTTTGCGGTTTCATATGCCAGGCGCTCATATTTTCTTTGGAACTCAACTCCTGCCAGCGCTGAATTTCCATCAAAATCCTCAGGTCTGACCGTAACCACAAGCGCACTGTTTGAATTTTCCTCCATACGATTATGATAACTCATTCCATTCACAACAAGTCCGCCATTTTCCGAAGATGCATTAACAACAATCCCCCCGGGGCACATGCAAAACGAATAACAACTGCGTTCTTCGCCATTATACGCAAGCCGATACTCTGCGGTTGGAAGCAAACTGTTATGCGCACCTTTTCCATATTGCGATTCGTTAATAAACTCCCGCTTATGCTCAATTCTGACACCCGCCGCAAACGGCTTTTGTTCCATTACAACGCCATGTTTTGCAAGCATTTCATATGTGTCGCGGCTACTATGCCCAATAGCCAGGACTATGCTATTGCAATCTATCTCATGTGAAAAATTAAGTTCTGCACCGCAAACTTTACCATTTTTAATTTTTATATCGGTGAGTCGAGTGTTAAACATAACCTCACCGCCGTTATCAACTATCTTTTTTCTTATATTTTTAACACATTCCCTTAAATAATCCGTTCCAACATGAGGCTTTGCCTGATATAATATATCATTGGGCGCTCCGTTTTCAACAAAGGTTTCAAGAACAAAGCGTTGTCTGACATCACCTATTCGGGTGTTCAGCTTTCCATCCGAAAACGTTCCCGCTCCACCTTCACCAAACTGTATATTGGTTTCACTATCAAGTTCTCCGCCATTCCAGAACTTTGTAACCTTTTCCTGACGGGTGTCTGCGTCGCTGCCACGCTCAATCAGGATTGGATTTGCGCCACATTTCGAGAGAATATATGCTGCAAACAAGCCGCAGGGTCCGCTACCAACAACAAGCACTTTATTTTTAATCTTTGCGCTTGCCTTAATTTCATCAAAATTGACACACATTGGCAACTCAAACTCTCTTATATCCGAATCAAGCGCAGACAATGATAGTTTTTGAGCCTCAGCCACCACCGAATAAACAAAATGTATATCATTTTTCCGCCTTGCATCAAGTGACTTTTTATAAATAATCGGGTTTTCAGCTATGATTCCGCGTTTTTTCATAAGAAAGAGAGCGCGCCCTAAGACATCGCTCTCATCATGTTCAACGGGCATTTTGATGTTGTTTGCAATAATCATTTTCAAACAGCAACCCTCCCATTTTTTATTTAAGTTCTGCTTTTATCGTAATTTCACTGATTCCATCGCGCAATGAAACGCCCTCAGGAATAGCCAGTTTAACTTTAATCATACCATCATTAGCAAGAGCTTTGAAATCAACTTTCTCAGTTGAAAGCTCCGAAACTGTTTCTAATATCTCATTTTCTGCATAAATGCTCACATTTGACGGCTGAACAGACATCTTATAATTTTCTGCATTTGGAAGTTTCTCCGTATCTATCACAATAGGAACATTTTTGAGTTTGAAAATCGGGCATGAAACCTCAACCGAGTTTGTACTAATGCTCACCATATTATAAATTTTGTTATTCTCGTCTATGCGTTTTCCGTTTGAATCAACAAAGCAAAGCTTTTCGTTATCCTTAATCTCGGCAGACCTCTCGTCAAAGCTGAGATAAGCCGCAACAGCCTCTATTTTATTAAGAAGAGTTGAAGGCCCTGTTAACACAACCTTAGATGTGCTAACACTTGGTTTTCCCGCTATATATCCGTTTGCGGTGTTCCCAACGGGAATAATTTCAACTTCGCGCTCCTCTTCAATCACCCTGTCAACAATAACATCCACATTATATGGTTTTTTGCTGACAATCTCATCATATTCATAAGGTATAGATATGCTTACCGGCAACAAAAAGGTTCCCGTTTTAGCAATATTTGCAAGGTCAACAGTTGCATATACATTATTATTATCAATATTCGCAATTTTCTTTCTGCTGCCGCGAATTTTAAGCTCCACCTTAACATTATCATCATTAATGATAGCAAGCCCACGTTCTTCCAAATTAGCTTGGTTAACATATTTTATCGGTATATCCTTAATCGATATGTCAACCGAAGGGTCTGCAACGATTATAATATAAAACCAAATCAGCACAGCAACAACAAAGGAAATTACTTTTAAAACAGAGTCTTTGAAAAAAAAGGTTTTCACTTACTTTTTCTCCCTTCTGACAAATTTAGGCTTTTTAAAACGACTATCCTTTTTGTTTATATCAAAAAATTTCTCAAGATTTTTCTCCAAAGCTTCGGGTGAAAGATTCATGTGTAATTCGCCGCCACAGGCAATTGAAATTCTACCCGTTTCCTCAGATACAATCACAACAACTGCGTCTGATTCCTCCGAAACACCAAGGCCGGCACGATGTCTTGTACCAAGCTCCTTGCTGACATTCGGGTTTTGTGAAAGCGGTAAAAAGCAACTTGCCGCTTCAATCTTATTTTCTCTGATGATAACCGCACCATCATGCAAAGGTGTTTTTGGAACAAAAATATTAACAAGAAGCTCTGCAGAAACATCGGCATTAAGCTTAATTCCTGTTCCAACAATATCCCCGATTTTTATTTCACGTTCCATAACAATAAGCGCACCAATACGGCTTTTCGACATGCTAACGCAACTTTCTTTTATCTCGGAAATAACCTTTTCCTTTTCAACATCATTTTGCTCTTCAAAATTAAACCATTGTCCCATGGAGGTTCTTCCAACCTGTTCAAGAGCACGTCTGAGTTCCGGCTGAAAAACAATGAAAATTGCTATTACACCAAGCTGCATAGCATTACTGAGTAAATAATGCACTGTATGTAATTTCACAAGCTGGCTCACTTGCATAACAAGAATAAGCACAACAATTCCTTTGAGAAGTTGTATTGTTCGAGTATCACGAATAAACTTCAAAGCCTTATAAATAAAGAACGTAACAATAGCAATATCAATTATGTCAGTTATTCTGATTAACGCAAGTTGTTTGAGTAATGTTTCGTAAAAGACATCTAACAAGCAATTCTCCTCCTTTTAATAAATTCCAATGGTTTTTTAATAAGCTTTTCCCCAATAAACCATCTTTTTTGCCGGTTTTCCGCAGCAAATACATTTGTCTGAAATCTGCTCCTGTTCAAACGGCATACAGCGTGATGTTGCTGATGTATCCTCTTTGATTTTCTCCTCGCATTCAAGCTCTCCGCACCACATAGCCTTAACAAAGCCTCCCTTTTGGGAAACAATGTCCTTGAATTCGTCATATGTGGTTGCAACGCTCGTCTTTTCTTCACGGTTTTTAAGCGCCGCATCATACATTTCTTGTTGAATCTGTTCAAGATGCTTTTCAACCTCTTCTTCAATGTTATCCAACGAAACGAAGAACTTTTCACGGGTTGTTCTGCTAACCAGAACAGCCTGATTTTTCTCGATATCCTTCGGTCCGATTTCTATTCTGAGCGGAACGCCCGTCATTTCATATTCACTGAACTTCCAACCCGGTGACTTATCACTCGCATCAAGCTTAACCCTGAACTTTTCTGAAAGCTGCTTCTTAAGCGCCTCAGCACGTTCCAAAACGCCCTCTTTATGTTGTGCAACAGGGATTATAACCGCCTGAACAGGTGCAATATGCGGCGGAAGCTTAAGTCCCGCATCATCACCATGAACCATTATGATTGCACCGATTATTCTTGTTGACATTCCCCATGAAGTCTGATGAACATAATGCAAATCATTATCCTCACCCGTATATTGAATTCCAAACGCCTGAGCGAAGCCATCACCAAAGTTATGGCTTGTTCCCGATTGAAGTGCCTTTCCGTCATGCATAAGGCTTTCGATTGTATATGTTGCATTTGCTCCCGCAAACTTTTCCTTATCTGTTTTTCTTCCCTTGATAACAGGAATTGCAAGCTCTTGCTCGCAAAAATCCGCATAAACATTAAGCATGCGCAAGGTCTCCTGCTCTGCCTCCTCTGCAGTTGCATGAGCTGTGTGCCCCTCCTGCCACAAGAACTCCATGCTTCTTAAGAACGGTCTGGTTGTTTTTTCCCATCTAACAACACTGCACCATTGATTATAAAGCTTTGGAAGGTCTCTATATGAATGAATAATGTTTGAATAATGGTCACAGAACAAAGTCTCTGATGTTGGGCGAACACAAAGTCTTTCCTGAAGAGGCTCGTTTCCACCATGAGTTACCCATGCAACCTCCGGCGCAAAGCCTTCAACATGGTCTTTTTCACGTTGCAAAAGGCTCTCAGGAATAAACATTGGCATATAAACATTTTCATGCCCTGTTTCCTTGAATCTCTTATCAAGCCCTTTTTGTATATTCTCCCAGATAGCATATCCATAAGGCTGAATAACCATACAGCCTCTCACATTTGAATATTCAACAAGTCTTGCTTTTTTGATAATATCAGTATACCACTGTGCGAAGTCCTCACTCATTGAGGTTATTTCTTCCACCAGTTTTTTCTCATCTTTTGCCAAATCTATCTCCATCCCTTCGAGTGTCTTTCAATCTTTACCTATTATTTAAGTATAAATTAATTTCCGTTCTGTGTCAAGGGTTTGCACGACATTTTTTAATATAAAAAACCATCTTTTTTCTATTCAACTGATGTAACCGAATAACCCTCTGCCTCAATTGCAGCTTTTATCTCTTCAATTGATATCTTATCATCAAAAACCACCATTGCATTACCCTTTTCATGGCTCACCTCAGCACTTAAAATTCCGTTTAGTGCATCGAGTGTTTTTTTAACCCTGGCCTCACAATGTCCGCACATCATTCCATCAATTTTTATTAATTTTTCCATTTCTATTACCTCTCTTTTCAGATTCTTATTCTTTATTTTCACCGAATTCAGTCTCAACGCATTAATAACAACGCAAAAGCTTGAAAGACTCATTGC
>JAZNGL010000082.1:0-3418 GCA_045576435.1 Clostridia bacterium | reverse complement strand
TGATACATTGGTGCTTTCTAAATATGCACATGGCGTAATTTTGATAGTTCTTCAAAATTCAACAGATAAAGAATCAATTCAATATTCGTTAAGACAACTTTCTTTTGCAGGAACCAAAATTTTAGGTTTTGTTTTAAATGGTGTTGTATATGGAGTTAAAGGTTCATATAAGTATAAAAGCAAAAGAAAATATTATCGTTATTCGAGAAGATATAGCGATTATAGAAATTATGGAAGGTATTATGGCAAGAGCCGTCGTACAGTTAGGTCTAAAAGGTATTATTAAAAATATGCTGTGTAATAGTGGAATTTGATGTTCTTTAACACAGAGATATGAGGAATATTATGATAGATATACATACACATATACTTCCTGGAATCGATGATGGGAGCAGCAGTGTTGATGAAAGTATTGAGATGATTTCAATGCTTTATAAACAGGGAGTTGATACAATTGTGACAACTCCTCATTTTTATATTGGGGAAATGGATTTTGATGATTTTTTAAGGTCGCGTCAGGAGGCGTTTGATAGCGTTTTATCAGCGATTAAAGAAATGTCACAAAGACCTAAACTTGTTTCTGGTGCAGAAGTTCAGTTTTATTCAGAACTTTACTCAATGAATGGGGTGGAGAATCTGTGTATAGGCGGGAGCCGGTATCTTCTTGTTGAAATGCCATTTGTTAAATGGACTCAACATACTTATAATGCACTGAGCAGGTTATATTGGGATAAAGGAATTATTCCTATTGTTGCTCATGTTGAACGTTATTTTTCCATTCAAAGAGATGATGGAATAATTGGCAAACTGAGAGATGCAAATGCGTTGATTCAAATGAGTGGAAGATATTTAATCTCCAGATGTACAAGAAAAAAGGCTCTGGATTTAGTTGATATGGGCGCAATTGATTTTGTGGCCTCTGATTGTCATGGTGTGAATGAAAGAAAACCAAACATGGGGAAAGCCTATGAAGTAATGCTTAAAAAAATTGGGACAAAAGGCATAGAAGGCTTGGAATATTTTGAAAATAAAATTAAAGATGAAATTATTTTCTTTTAATAAATTATAAGGAGTTTCGTGTGATTGATAAATTCAATAATAAGAAAAAGGAAACTGCTGTTGGTGTTGTAATTTTGTGGGTTTTAATCATATGTCAGTGCTTTATTATATCTTCGTTTTCGGGAAACACGGCATCAGTTTCGACGGAGAAGAGTTCTGTTATTGTGGAAAAAATTATTGAGGTTATTGAAACGATTTTTAACAGAAAAACAACAGAAGAATTTTTTGAAATAGTTCAATTTTTTGTCAGAAAGCTTGCGCATTTTGTCAATTTTTTTATTTTAGGCTTTTTAATCGCGTTTTGCTCGTTTAAATTGGAAAAAAAATGTTTGGTAAGATCGTTCTTTGCTGTGTTATTAAGCGGTTTTCTTTGTGCGGTAATTGATGAAATGCATCAGTTATTTGTTGCGGGTAGAAGTGGAGAAATTCGAGATGTTTGCATAGATTTTTTGGGCGTTTTTGTTGGGTATACTGTTTTTCTTTTTGCGAAGGTGGTTTTTTATGTTGAAAAAAAATAAAGAAATGAGCTTGCTCAAAAAAATATTAATTTTAGCATTGTTAATAAGCATAATTGCAGTTTGTTCTTTAGGGATATGGCAGAGAAATAATATCTGGGCAGTAATAAAGACTTTTTCTGCTTCAAACGAAGAACTGGCTGAAGAACTTAATGTTAACAAGAAGGTATTAGAAAATAAGATAAAAGAAGAGGCTCCCGATATTGTTAGTGATTTCACTGCGGAAGAAGAAAAAATGATTATGAAAGGAACTCTTTCTGTTGAGGAAGCGGTTTCGAATCTTAACAAAAGATTTGAAGAGGCAAAGGATAAAAATAAAACGGAAAAAGATAACACGGATTCCGCTATGGAAAACACAAATAAACAAAAAAGTGAAAAGGTTGAAAAGGTTATTAGTGATAAGGTAATAGAATTATATAGTTTAAAAGCATATTATCTTGGTCAGCTTGGACAGATGGAAGCAATGGTAAAAAAAGAATATTCTTTATTACCTGAAGGAAAGAAAAATTTGATAGGCAAGCAGGCTTTAGTAAGCAAATATATGGGAAGAGCAACATCGCTTTTAAATCAATGCGATTCTCAGGTTAACGAGCTTTTATCTTCTCTTAAAAACGAACTGAAGGCTAATGGAGCAGATACTTCAATAATAAATACGATAAAGTCATCTTATGAAAATGAGAAGGCATTGAAAAAGGCATATTATTTAAGTTTAATGAAATAAAGGACAGGTAAAAACGAATGTTTAGTGATAATATAATAAAAAAGGTTTGTTTCGCGGTTGTTTGTTTTTTTATGATAAATTTAACAGTTTTAGCATTTACTGATGTGGACTTTTCCACAGAAGAAGGTAAAGCTATTTTAGTTATGCAAGAACATGGCTATATTAATGGATTTGGAGATGGAAGTTTCAGGCCTGACGGAACACTTACTCGCGCAGAGTTTGTCACCATAATAAATAAAATGTATGGATTTAGTGTTGCGACAGAGAATATTTTTTCAGATATAAACCCTGATGATTGGTATTATAATGCAGTATTGGTGGGCGTTCAGGCAGGATATATAAAAGGAATGGGTGATGGTACTTTTGAACCAGAATCACCTGTGACGCGTGAACAGGTTTGTGTTATGCTTGATTCAATCCTTAATGCAACCATGTTGCCATATGGACAAAAGCCTGTGGACTTTGTCAGTGATTGGGCAAGAGAAAGTGTGGAAAAACTGATATCAATGGGCGTTTTCACACTTGAAAGTGATGCAAAATTTCGTGCAATAGAGCCTATAAAACGAGGGGAAACTTGTTTGGCGTTGCAAAAATGTATTATTGATATTCCTGAAAATTTAGATGTTAAAATTGATGTTGAAAGTATGGCGCGTGAGGAATTGGAAAAAATTCTTGAGCGAGTTATTGAAAACATGGAAACTAAGGTTTTGCCAAACTGTGATATTCCTGAAAATAAAAAAGTTGCAGAAATGATTACAGAAGGTCTGAAAAAATATTTGGAGAATCCGGATTTTGACTATGTTACAACTGCTAAAGAGACATATGAAGTGTATAGAAAGTTGGGTTATACAAAAGCAGGGAAACTTAAGAATTTAATAGCAGAGAAGCTTGAAACAGATGAACTTTTGTTGCTTTATGATATCTTCTTTAATGAAGAACTTGAAGAGCTTTTTGGTTAAAATAAAAAATCCCGTTTGGTTAATTGAAGTGAACCCAAAAGTTTAGACAAAATTTAATATTAACTTGCTAAGGAGTGAGTTCTGTATTGCACAGGACTCATTCCTCTTAGTTTTAATGAAATTCTTTCGTTATTGTAGTAATCAATATATTTCTTTAATTCATC
>JAZNGL010000081.1:0-2335 GCA_045576435.1 Clostridia bacterium | reverse complement strand
CTACGATCCGACTTTGCCAAGTGATTTTAGTTTTTGATGCATATAAAGTCAAGGGCAATTGTGAGGAAATTGAAAAGCATGGAGGAATTAATGTTGTCTATACCAAAGAGGCGGAGACGGCAGATACTTATATTGAAAGGGTTACACATGAGCTAAGCCCGAATTATCATGTGAGAGTTGCGACTTCTGATAATGCGGAACAATTGATTATATTGGGGAACGGCGCTTATCGTATTTCTGCGGAAACTTTTTTTGATGAGATTATAAGTATAGAAAAAGCGATATCAGATTATATAACACAAATAAACAATATTCCGATGAATAATAATCTTGTTATAACATAAAAAAAAGACGATTTTGAAATCGTCTTTTTTTATGTTGATTTTTAAATATCTTTTTTGAACTCTTCGTTTTGTTCGGGATATGCAGAAAGCATAGGCTCAACATCAATACCCTTTTTTCTGTCGTAGTAGTTTTTAGTGATTTTAACAACCTGTCCGCTGAGGAAAACAACTGCAATCAAGTTAGGCAGAGCCATAAGACCATTAAAGGTATCGTCGATTGCCCAGATGAGTTCGCCTTCAATAACTGCTGATGCAATTATTAAAAGAACATATATTACTTTGAATGCAACAACAGCTGCTTGCTGACCTTTTTTAGGAAGCCACTGGAAGAAGAACTCGGTTGCCTTTTCACCGTAATATGACCAAGCAAGAATTGTTGTGAATGCAAACAAAGGTAAAAATATGGAGAAAATAATTGCACCTGTAAAACCTAAGTTTTGTGAAAATGCTGCAAGTGCTGTTGCAGAGTCGCCACCTGCATAGAAAGCACCGCTTTGGAAAGCGCCGCTATGAATGTTTGTTGTGAGAACAACAAGTGCAGTTAAAGTACAAATTACAAAAGTATCAAAGAATACTTCGAAAATCCCCCAAAGACCTTGTCTAACAGGTTCACGAACTTCTGACGCAGAGTGTGCAATTACTGATGAGCCAAGACCGGCTTCGTTTGAAAATACGCCTCTTGCCAAACCTTTTTTTATGATGTCGGCAAAAACAAAACCGCCAACACCGCCTGCAACAGCTTTTGCAGAGAACATGCTTGAGAAGATAAGTTTTATTGTTTCAGGAATTGCTGTGATGTTGATTAAGATTATTATGACTGACATAATAATAAATACTAAAGACATGAATGGAACAAGCATTGATGCTACTTTACCAATTCTTTTTATTCCTCCGATAACAACAATACCAGTAATAAGTGCCACAATGACACCGATAATAATTTTTGTTTCAACAGTGTCAACATTCATAATAGATGTGAGTGTTCCTGTGATTTTGTTTGTTTGAACACCGCTCATACCAATTGCGGCAAAAAGACAGAAGAAAGCGGCAAAATAACCGAGCCATTTTTGCTTTAAACCATAAGTGATGTAGTAGAAAGCACCGCCAGAGAAGGTTCCGTTTTCGTCTTTTTTTCTATAGTAAAGACCAAGAACATTTTCTGCGTAGTTTGTTAACATACCAAAGAAAGCAGAAATCCACATCCATACAACTGCACCAGGACCACCTGTTAAAATGGCAGATGTAACACCGATTATATTACCGGTTCCAACAGTTCCTGAAATAGCAGCAGAAAAGGCTTCAAACTGCGAAATTGAATTTTCGTCTTTCTTTTCTGTTTTGTTTTTTCCGACTTCTTTTAATGCAGGAACAATAGTTGTGTTTATTGATTCGCCAAATTTTCTTACCTGCAAAGCGCGAAGGCGAATTGTGACTAAAAGACCGGTACCTAAAATTAAAATAATCATAGGCCAACCCCAGACAAAGCTATTTACTTTGTCGTTTACCAAAGTAATTGTTTCGATAATGTTATTCCACATATCAAAAACCTCCTAAAAAATAAATTAAAAAAAGAGCTAAACATATAGTTTAACTCCGAAAACACATAAAAAGAGAAAACATAAAAATATGTATCCTCAATTTAACTCCGTCCTTTTGCCTGAGAGATTAATGCTTTCACATTTTGCACCTTCGGCATCCTGCTTTAGGACTTCTCCGGAGTGCTATCAAAACACAGTACCCACTTAAATAAGCACCTGAGAGTTTTACTCCATCGGTTGCAATAAATTGCATCTCCTGTGTTCATCACATAGCTCTTAATTTTTATATATCTTATCACACTTTTTTTGAAATTGCAACATATTTTGTCAAAAAATTTAAAAATTTTTTTATTTTATGAAATATATAGTTTTAATAGGTCACAATCCTTGGGAACAGTATAATTTTATCAATAAGAAGATGGTTAATAAATCATAACCACTAGTAAACTAGTG
>JAZNGL010000080.1:0-9794 GCA_045576435.1 Clostridia bacterium | reverse complement strand
ATTTTTACAACAATGAGAGAATACAATTAAAAACAAAACTGACACCACAAGAAATGCGATGTCAGTATGTTGCTTAAACTAAATTTTTATCCCATAGGGGTGTTTTTGTGCTGTCTGCACAAACTGGTTCAGTTCAATATTTGGAGCGGTTTTGGTATATACTAAAACCATATTTTATAAAACGGAGGAAGATAGATGACCTTCATTGATTTGTTAAATGCCTATCATATAATGCCGCAATTCTCCCCATCAGTTTTAGCTCAAGTTGAAAAAATGCCTAAAGTAGTTAGCAAAAAAGAAATTGAAGGCAGACTAGACTTAACAAAAGAACAGATTTTTACAATAGATGGTGATGATGCAAAGGATTTTGATGATGCAGTATCTGTTAAATTGCTTGATAACAACAACTACCTTTTAGGAGTTCACATAGCAGATGTTACCAACTATGTTAAAGAAGGCTCTGCTATAGACCGAGCAGCTTTTATCAGAGGAACAAGTGTTTATCTGATTGATACGGTGATTCCAATGCTTCCGTTTGAGTTATCAAATGAGTTGTGTAGCTTAAAGCCTGATGAAATTCGTTTAACAATTTCGGTATTTATGGAGATTACGCCCAGAGGAGAGGTGGAAAGCTACAGAATTTGTGAAAGTTTTATAAAATCATGTGCGAGAATGACATATGATAATGTAACGAAAATACTTGATGGAGATGAGAAACTTTCAACCGAATATTCGCATATTTTGTCGTCTTTGCATCATATGAAACGTTTGGCGGGAGTGTTGAAGAAAAAACGAATTAAAGAGGGGTCAATTGAATTCAGCTCCCATGAATCAAGAATAACTCTTGATTTTCAAGGGAAACCGATATCGGTTGAGAAATATCCAATAACTCTTTCTAATAGTATAATTGAAGAGTTTATGCTCATTTGCAATAAAACTATTGCCAAACATTTTATCAGCAAAAGATTGCCCTGTGTTTATAGAGTTCATGAAAAGCCTGATTTAATGCGTGTTGAAAGGCTAAGCATGGTATTACCTGAACTTGGTGTGGAATTCAGATATAGCATAGATATGCAGCCCAAAGAATTTCAAAAAATTCTTACTTCCGTTGAAAATTTGGATTGCTTTGATGTGGTTAACTATCTTGTTTTAAGGACAATGGCAAAAGCGGAATATAGCGAGAAAAATTTAGGACATTTTGGTTTGGCTTTTAATGATTATTGCCATTTTACATCGCCCATCAGAAGATATCCTGATTTGGCGGTGCACAGAATTCTGAAAGAAAGTCTCAAAGGAGAAATTGAGGCAAAAAGATTTGAGGAATTAAAAGAATTTGTTATGGGTGCCGCATTTTCGTCGTCTGCTGCAGAAATTAATGCATATGATGCGGAGATGACGTGGAAGTCGGTTAAAAAAACTGAGTATATGGCACAAAAAGTTGGAGAGGAATATGATGGTGTTGTAACGCACATTGTTGGCTCAGGATTTTTTGTTGAACTTGAGAACACTGTTGAAGGTTTTGTTGCTGCGAGAACAATTGAAGACGACGTATATATCATTTCAGAAAGCGGTATTTCGCTTATAGGGATGAGAAATAAGCGGATGTTTACCATTGGTGATAGGGTTAAAATTCGTGTTGTTCTTGCGGATTTAGAGAATAACCGTATTGATTTTGAGCTTGTTGAAAAGAAACTGGAAAGGATATATCGACGAAAATCAAAGAAAAATATAGAAAGAGTGCAGCTCAGGAAGGAAGATAAAAAGACATTGCATAAATTGAAGGCGGAAAACCGTGTGCTTCGCCATGAGAAAATGCAATTACGTGAAAAAGTGGATTTTGAGAGGAATGTTTTTGAAAATGCTTTGATATTTGAGTTGTTTGGAGAGTTAAAAAAGCAGAAAAATATAAAGAACAACGATAAAAGATTTATGGAAATCACACTTGGCGATGTGGCAACAATGATAATAAATCCGCTCTGCAAGGAATATATAAATTCTTTAGATGTCTCTTCACTGCAAGCCGCCATGAAGGCTGCAACAAAACGTGTTGAGTTCTTTTTGGATATGATTTCCGAAAGCTTTGGTTTTGAAATAAAAAACGAGTTCAGACAATTTGCAAGAGAATATGTTCGTGCAGCACTCAGACATTTTAGCATTTGTATAAAAATTGATGAGATAAATCGAAATAAGCGTGAAAATGAATATGATTCAATCGCACGAAAAATAAAAAAACGAATAAAGGGTGTGGAATTAAAATGAAGACAGTTCTTGTTACGGGAGCTTCTCGCGGAATTGGCAGAGCAACGGCTCTGAGGTTTGCAGAGGGTGGGTTTTGTGTTGCTGTTAATTATAGAAAAAATCACGAAATCGCACTTGAGGTCTGCGATGAAATAATTAAAAAAGGCGGCTTTGCAAAAGCCTATTGTGCAGATATTTCAAATGTAGAGGAAACAAGAAAGATGATTGACCAAATCCGTTCGGATTTTGGTGAAATTGATGTTTTGGTTAATAATGCAGGAGTTGCACTGAAACAAGGGTTGTTTACGGATTTTCCTGATGAAGATGTCAGGGATATTTTTGAAACAAATGTTTTTGGAATGATGAATTGTTGCAGAAATGTTATCCCTGATTTTGTAAAAAAACATTCAGGGAAAATTATAAATATATCTTCAATATGGGGAATATGTGGGGCATCGTGTGAAACAATATATTCTGCCTCCAAGGCGGCGGTGATTGGATTCACAAAGGCTTTGGCAAAAGAATTAGCACCATCTGGAATTAATGTTAATTGTATTGCTCCGGGAATGATTGAGACGGATATGAACGCACATCTTTCTGCAGAAGATGTTGAAAGTTTTCGACAAGAAATTCCATTGATGAGAATTGGAAAGGCGAGCGAAGTTGCAAATGCTATTTATTTTTTAGCGTCTGAAGATGCTCGATACATAACAGGACAGGTCCTTTCGGTTGATGGTGGAATAATATAATAATAAAATGATGGCTTTTCGCAAAAGAAAAACCATCATTTTTAATTTGACTAAAACTTAATAATATTTGTTGCGACCTGGAAGTATATAGTAAGAGAAATCGCATCGATTATTGTTGTTATAAAAGGACTTGCAGTAACTGCAGGGTCAAGGCCAATACGTTTAACAAGGATTGGCAAAGTGCAACCAACAAATTTTGCTAAAACAACCGTGATAAAAAGTGTTAATGAAACAACAAGGGCAACTGTGAACGGTTCCTGACCTGAGCTTAAAATATTTCCGCTATCGAGTAAAAGCATTTTTCCGAAGTTAACAACAGCGAGAAGGATTCCGCAAAAAAAGGAAACAAAGAATTCTTTGCGCTGGACTTTGAAAATATCTTTCATACTGATATCGTTTAGCGAGAGACTACGAATTATCGTGACAGATGCTTGACCGCCTGAGTTTCCGCCAGTACCCATCAACATTGGAATAAAGGCGGTTAAGATAACACAAGCAGACAGTGTGGTTTCAAAAGAACTAATTATTCTTTCGGTAAAGGTTGCCGAAAGCATAAGTAATAAAAGCCAAGGAATTCTCTGCTTAAAGGTTTCAAAAGCGGAGGTCTTGAGATAAGGCTTTTCCGATGGAAGAATAGCTGCCATTTTTTCGATATCTTCGGTATTTTCTTCCTGAATAACGTCAATTACATCATCGAAAGTAATAATTCCAACAAGGCGCGTTTCTTTATCAACAACCGGCATTGCAAGAAGGTCATATTTTTGGAACAGCGAAGAAACTTTTTCTTTGTCTTCAAAAGTATCAACATATATCACGTTTGTTTCCATTATATCTCCAATTTTAGAGCCTGGCGAACAAAGTAGCATATCTTTAACTGTTGTAAAACCAATCAAACAACGGTTTGAGTCTGTGACATAGCAAGTGTAAACGGTTTCCTTATCGACACCGGTGGCGCGGATTCTTTCAAAAGCTTGCTCAACAGTCATGTCGGCTTTTAAATTAACATATTCTATTGTCATAATGCTTCCGGCGCTATCTTTTGGATAGTTAAGAATTTTGTTAATTTCAGAGCGGATTTCAGGAGCAGAGTGCTTTAGTATTCGTTTTACCACATTTGCGGGCATTTCTTCAATCACGTCAACAGTATCATCAAGATACATTTCGCTCAGAACCTCTTGAAGTTCCTTGTCATTAAATGAAGTGATTAAATATTCCTGAGTTGCGGAATCCATTTCGACAAATGTATCCGCAGCGAGACCTTTGGGTAGTAGCCTGAAAAGCATAGGAACATGCTCTAATGGAAGGTCATCGATTATAATTGCGATATCAGGTGCGCTTATTTCAGAAAGAGTACTTCGCAACTTAACAAATTCCCTGTTCTTTAGTAGTGTTAAAATTTCTTCAAACATTTGCGTTTCCTCCTTTTATAATTTATTACATAACTGAATATAAAATTTTTGCAGCTTCTGCCTTAGTGAGTTTTTGCATTGGTAAAAAGCTGCCATCCTCATATCCGTTCATTGCACCAAACTTAACGAGAACATTAATTCCGTCAGTCGCCCAATCGGGAATATCGGCCTTGTCCGGAGCGGTTATAGGAATTTCCATAAAGCCACTTGGCAAGGTTCTTGCAACAATAGTTGCAGCCTCAGCACGATTAATTGATGCTAAAGGGTCTGCACAACGCTCGGTTTCGGTGACATATCTGCCTGTGACTATTCCAAGCTCATAAAGTGCCTTGAAACTGTTTTCTGCCCAAGCAGGTATGCTTTCAACATCGGAATAAGGGAGATCGATATTCGAATATTCATTCACATCAATCCCAAGATAGTTGCAAACCATAACGGCAAATTCTGCTCTGTTCATGTGCTTTTGCGGGTTAAACCTTAAAACTCCGTCAACGGTTTCGCCGTTTATGATTTTGTTTGCATACATATAGTTAAGAATTCCTTCAGCCCAATGATTTGAGGTGTCGGAAAATGGGTTTTCTAAAGTATTTTTATTTTCAGTATAATACATTCCGCAATTGCTGTTGCCATTTTCACTTGTTGCAAAGATTGTAATTTTCTTTGCGTCATCAGGTATTTTGACTTCAAACTTACCGGTATCGGAATCATATTCAAATTCTGAATTTTTGCCATCGATGCGAACATGAATGTCTTGTTCATTTATTTTTGCAGCTTTGTCACACCATATTGTGCCGGATATAGCGTTATCAAAGAAATTTAGGTCCATTGTTGGATATAAAGACTTAATATTATCTCTAATTTTAACAGGAATAGTAATGGTTTTTTCTCCTGCTTTGACATATATGTTGCCTTCAGCACCAAAGTTTTCTGATGAGGTGAATGTTTGGCCGTTGAAACTTCCGATTTCATCATCTGCACTCCATTCGAAATTGTCATTTTCTGAAATAAGCTTGTTAAAACCGCTATATGCCTCCGCAGAAAGAGAGATGCTTTCTGAAATATCTAAATTAAGATTTTTTATAGCATTACCATTTTGATTGTTTTTAACATGGATATCAGTTGGCGTTTCAAAACAAAGGATTTCAATTTTACCTTTTATTCCTTTAGCTTCAACAAAAACTTCAACCGGGCCGTCATCAAGTGCTGTGAAAACTCCCGAATCTGATACCGTACTGTTTTTTTTGCTCTCAACGGAATATTTGATTTTCTTTAAACTAACTGGATGAAAGCCTGCATCGGTTCCATAAGTGGATAATTGAATTGACGCACCTTTTAAAACGTAGCTAGTTCTTGGATATATATATAAGTTTGACAATTCTCCTGTAATTGGAGCATTGTTCAAAAAGTTAAAGAAAGTTGAAACAGAACGCTCTTTTCCTTCGGAGGGCTTATTAATTAAAGATGCCGAATTATTTCCAGGAAGTTGGACTGAAATTGCAGTTGAGCCACCACCGTCTAAGTTTATTGCATCTGTGCAACCAAGTTCTTTCATACGATTTGCAAGTGTTTTAAGTTGAACGCCATAGCTATAGCCATTCTGACGTCCATCAATTGTATATAAAATAATACTTCCATCGTCTTTTGTGCCAATTGCAGTTCTGGGCGATGCACCTGTTGCAAGGGAAGGGTTAACTATTCCTTTGCTTAGTAAACGTCCTCCAACAGAACCCATGCCTAAGACAACATCATTCCAACGACTGTCTCCGGCCACGGAAAATTCAATAGTTATTTCTTCGCCTTCTGTTAGATTTGCAATAGGGTCATAAAATTCAGAAGGTGCATTAGAATCTACTGTTAATACAAATTTGCCCTTTGGGATTTCGTGTGAGCCTGTTCTTTCAGTAACGGATTCGACGACAGCAGTCAGACTCGTACCGAGTTTCATTTCTCCATCTATTTCTCCTAAAACGACATCAATTCCTTTTGTTGTGTTCTGAGTTTCATTGGAAAAAGCATCTGTCATCATATATATTGCATACGGCTGACGATATTTATTAATATTATGAATCTCTATAGAACTTCCATCTTCTTTTATGAGATGCGAAGAAATGGAAAAATATGAAATGAAGGCTGTTCCGTCATCAAGAAAACCAATAGCATCCTGACCGGTTGCATCCTTTGTTAAAATTTTCCCATCAACAATGGCGTTGCTCATAGGAACGCCTGTCTGGAACGAAAAGAAATCGGCATTACTGCTTGCCAGAACATCGTGTGACAAACTTTCGAGACGCTTGACCTCCTTAGAAAGCGTGGAAGAACCAAACAAAAAATCACCATTCGTTATTGTGGGAATAACGGTATTGTTCGGAGAATAAGTTATATAATTTTCCACCTGGGGCCCAACACCGCTTTGGTCACTATAAAAGGTGTTATGATAAAAGCGGGTCCCTTCGCCAATAGGCATATCATATCCATCAATCAAAGTGCTTCCAAGGGCAGATGCAAATGAAGATGTTGATGATGTAAAAAAAACAATTATGATTAATAATACTGAAAAATTTTTAATAAATTTTATTTTATGCACAAAATCATCCTCTTGATATTAATATGTATAATTATATCACAGATGGCTATGATATGTAAACTTAAAAATATTTACAATATGTTTACGATATGATTAAATAATGGTGTTTTCAGGAATCTTGCAGACATCAATCCACTCTGAATAAGCTGAAAATTCCTCAAGCTCCGCGATAGAAAGCTTGATTGCGCTATTGCTGCTGCCACAAGCAGGGAACACATAATCAAAGCGCTTGAGTGATTCGTCAAGATAGACCTCAACGCCTTCGTTGATGCCAAATGGACAAACTCCACCAATCTGATGACCGACCATCATTTCAACTTCATCGGGCGCAAGCATCTTTGCCTTTGCCAAAAAACGAGCTTTATATTTTGGATTGTCAATTTTTGCATCTCCTGCAGCAACAATAAGAATACATTTTTCGTCAATTTTGAACGACAGAGTTTTTGCAATTCTTTCAGGCTCGCAATTGAGTGCCTGAGCTGCGAGTTCAACAGTTGCACTTGAAACTTCAAACTCTAAAATGCGATTTTGAGCATTAAATTTTTCAAGATGTTTTTTAGCTTTTTCAATAGACATTAGTAATCATTCCTTTTATAATATTTAATGATATATTTTTAAAATATAAACTATAATAAATTTAAGTTTTTAAATTTCGATGGTGAGGTTTCATATACTTTTTTATATGCCCGATAAAAACAGGAATAATCAGTGAAACCACACCTAACATATGCATGGGTTGGCGGAAGCCCATTATCTATTAAAGCTTTTGCGCGTGCAAGCCTTTTAATAGTAACATAATTCCAAATGGTGCTGCCGATTGATTTTTTGAATATTCGACAGAGTTGAGGTTTTGAGATATAAAACTCTTTACATATATCTTCAAGAGTGAATTCATTTTCCAAATTATCAAGAATATAGTTTGCAATTTTGTTTGGCAGAGCATTTTCTGTTTCGTAGGAAGTTGATTTGGAGTAGGCAGTTTTTAGCTCATTCAAAAGTGCAAAGAAATTTGTTTCTATTTGAAGTCTATTCTCTAAAGAAGACAGCATATTATCTATGAGCATTTGATATAAATTGTTATCAAATGAATTGTTTCTGAATAAATTATTTTCACCAGGCAGTCTATTCTCAAAGGCCTCAAGCAATTTCCCGCTAGGGTCAAGAATTTTCACAAAATCTTTGTTAAAGTGTATGACCATTCTTTCATAAGGCTGAGAGGGGTCTATCTCAATATAGTGTGATTCAGTATCATTCATAATAAGAATATCGCCGCTTTTTAACGAATAATCATTTCCTTCAATATGAAAAACACCTTTTCCGCTGATGAAATAATAGAGTTCACAAAAGTGATGGGTGTGCATAGGAAAATCATGTTGCATGGGATTGTTAGTCACAGTACGCTGTATATGAAGGCTTTTTGGCGTAGGTTCCATTTTAATTACTCCTTTAATTGCAATAATCTCAGTTTTAAAGGTTTTTTATTTTTTAAAATTTAAGCAAAACATAAAATATATGTGTTGCAACAACTAGTATTATAATACCATAAGTTGTTAATTTTTGCAATATAAAAATGCAATTTCAACAATTTTATTGTAAATACTTTATGATATAATAGAATTGGGGATTTTTAATAATCAAGGGAAAATATATGGAAAATGCAAAATATAGCTCTTAATGGAGCGTTAATTAGTGATGGAGGGAAAAAATGAGTATTATAAATGATAACTTTATGCTTTCAAACGAAACAGCAAAAAAATTATATTCTGATTTTGCTAAGGATTTGCCGATTATTGACTATCACTGTCATCTATCGGCGGAAATGATTGCAAAAAAACACAAGTTTAAAAATGCATGCGAATTATTTTTATCTGGGGACCACTATAAGTGGCGTCAAATGCGTTGGTGCGGGGTTCCGGAGGAATATATCACAGGAACTGCCGATGATTATGAGAAATGGTTTGCTTTTGCAAAAATAATGCCACTATTAATAGGTAATCCTTTATATCATTGGACGGCCTTAGAACTCAAACGTTATTTTGATATTGATTTGGAAATTAATGAAAAGAATGCCAAAGAAATATGGAATATATGTAATGAAAAGTTAAAGCAAGACGACTTTTCCGCAGATGCCCTTATTAAAAAATCAAATGTTGAGGTTGTTTGCACGACGGATGACCCATACGATAATCTTGAATTTCACAAAGAACTAAAAAACTTTGATACATTGGTGCTCCCGACATTCAGATTTGATGTGATAAATCAGGAAATTAAAAGTGATATAACTGACAGAATGGATTATTTTGCTGAGGCAGGATGCAAGCTTGCTGATATTTCTATTGAAAATTTAGAAAATGAAACAATGGAGAAGATTTCTTTTTTAGGCGAGGAATATGCAAAACGTGGATGGACGATGCAATTGCATATTGGAGCAATGCGCAACAACAATTCCAATATGCATAGAGGGTTTGGCGCGGATGCCGGATGTGATTCAATAAACGATTTCAATATTGCAGAAAAGATTTCAAAATTATTGGACTCACTTGATAAGAAGGATTTGTTGCCTAAAACCATCCTATATGTATTGAATCCAAAAGACAATTATGTTATTGGAACATTGGCGGGCGATTTCCAAAAGGCACCGATATCGGGCAAAATACAGTTTGGCTCAGGTTGGTGGTTTAATGACAATCGTGACGGAATGGAGGCGCAGATGTCAGCTCTTGCAAATCTTGGGGCACTTGGAACATTTGTCGGCATGTTGACTGATTCAAGAAGCTTTGTTTCTTATCCAAGACACGAATATTTCAGAAGAAT
>JAZNGL010000079.1:0-11767 GCA_045576435.1 Clostridia bacterium | reverse complement strand
CCCAGAACCGGTTATCCGTGTTGCTATCGAGCCAAAGACTAAGGCAGGACAAGAAAAGATGGGTATCGCTCTTCAGAAACTTGCTGAAGAAGACCCAACATTCAAGACATATACCGACGAAGAGACAGGTCAGACAATTATTGCAGGTATGGGTGAGCTTCACCTTGAAATTATTGTTGACCGTCTTTTGAGAGAATTTAAGGTTGAGGCAAACGTTGGTGAACCTCAGGTATCTTACCGTGAAGCCTTCAGAAATCCTGTTAACATTGAGCACAAATATGCTCGTCAGTCAGGTGGTAAAGGTCAGTACGGACACGTTCTTGTTAAATTTGAGCCACTCGAAGAGGGCGAAGGATATGTATTTGAAAATGCCGTTGTCGGTGGTGCTATTCCGAAGGAATATATCCCAGCAGTTGATGCAGGTATCCAGAGTGCAATGCTCAACGGTGTTCTTGCAGGCTATAACGTTGTTGACCTTAAGGCAACACTTTATGACGGTTCATATCACGAAGTCGATTCATCAGAAATGGCATTTAAGATTGCTGCATCAATGGCATTCAAAGATGCTATGAGAAAATCAGATCCTGTTCTCAAGGAGCCAATCATGTTGGTTAACGTTATAACACCTGATGATTATCTTGGATTTGTTATCGGTGACTTAAGCTCAAGACGTGGAATGATTAGAAGCCAGGAGGCTCGTAGTGGTGGTATTACTCAGGTAACTGCAGAAGTTCCGCTTTCAGAAATGTTTGGTTATGCAACCATACTTCGTAGTGGAACACAAGGTCGTGGGCAATACACAATGGAACCTTCTCACTATAGTGAAGTTCCAAGAAATATTCAAGAGAAGATTATTAAGGAAAGAACAAAGGCTGAATAAAAGTTTGTTCAACATCTTAAAAAACACCCTTGCATATTTTAAAATTAAATGGTAAAATAATTATAGGTAAATAATTAACTTAAAATAAGTTAGGAGGAAATAAAAATGGCAAAAGCTAAATATGAAAGAACCAAACCGCATGTTAACATCGGTACAATCGGTCACGTTGACCATGGTAAAACAACTCTTACCGCAGCAATCACAAAGGTGCTTGCTATGGATGGTAAGGCTCAGTTCGAAGCTTATGATATGATCGATAAAGCTCCGGAAGAAAGAGAAAGAGGTATCACAATTTCAACTGCTCACGTTGAGTATGAAACAGAAGCACGTCACTATGCACACGTTGACTGCCCAGGACATGCTGACTACGTTAAGAACATGATAACAGGTGCAGCACAGATGGATGGTGCTATCCTCGTTGTTTCTTCAGCTGATGGTCCAATGCCTCAGACAAGAGAGCACATCTTGCTTTCACGTCAGGTTGGCGTTCCTTATATCGTTGTTTTCATGAACAAAGTTGACCAGGTTGACGATCCAGAGCTTCTTGAACTCGTTGAAATGGAAATTCGTGAACTTCTCTCAGAATATGAGTTCCCGGGTGACGATATTCCGATTGTTAAGGGTTCAGGTCTTGCTGTTCTTGAATCTACATCAACAGATCCAAGCGCTCCTGAGTTTGCTTGTATCCATGAACTTATGGATGCTGTTGATAGCTATATCCCAACACCTGAAAGAAAGAGCGATCTTCCTTTCTTGATGCCTGTTGAGGACGTATTCTCAATCACAGGTCGTGGAACAGTTGCAACAGGTAGAGTTGAAAGAGGTACTCTCGTTGTTTCTGACGAAGTTGAAATCGTTGGTCTTTCTGACGAAACAAGAAAAGTTGTTGTAACAGGTATCGAAATGTTCAGAAAGCTTCTTGATCAGGCTGAAGCTGGTGATAACATCGGTGCTCTTCTCCGTGGTGTTCAGAGAAACGAAATCGAAAGAGGACAGGTTCTTGCAAAACCAGGAACAATCAATCCTCACACAAAGTTCAAGGGCGAGGTTTACGTTTTGACTAAAGAAGAAGGTGGACGTCATACTCCATTCTTCACAAACTACAGACCTCAGTTCTATTTCAGAACAACTGACGTTACAGGTGTTGTTAACCTCCCAGAACGCACAGAAATGTGTATGCCTGGTGATAACGTTACAATGACTGTTGAATTGACAACACAGATAGCTATTGAAGAAGGTCTTCGTTTCGCTATCCGTGAAGGTGGTAGAACAGTTGGTTCAGGCGTTGTTACTGAAATCATTGCTTAATTTTAGCAAATAAACATTAAAACAACAAAATGCCAATGTGAATTTCACATTGGCATTTTTTATTTGTTTCATTTTTTAAATGATTAAATATTTGTTTTGAAAGACTCTTTTTTTAAGCATAAAAATACAGAAAACAGAGGAATGAGCAAAAACAGAATTGTTCGGAATCCGCCAATATTTACAAGTAAAAATGATATTCCACAACCAAGCAAATAAGATATAATAACTGAAAAATAAAAAGCAAACTGTTTTAAATGTTTAGAATCTTTTGTGCACAAAAAATTTGTCACGCCAACAACTGTCTGACGAAAATTGTTGGTTAAAAAAATGTTTGCCGAAGAAAATCCGCAGGCTCCGTCAAATGCATTCCATTGAAGTGCCATGGAGAAGAAAATTGGGATGAGAATAAATTCGTTTTTATATTCCGGCAATATTCCCAAAAGCAAAGCACTTAAAGAAGTGACTAAAAGACTTGTATATTTTAAGTTAAACTTAGTATATTTGGGAATTAAAACACCCACGATAATACCCAAAGCATAAAACAGAACAATAACAATTCTCACAAGGAATTCACCAAGACTCCTACCGAGAAGAGCAAAGACAAGCATTATCAGGTTCATTGTTTGCGATGATGCGAAAGTGTTGCACCTGAGAATTGCATATGCACCAAGAAATCCCCCAACAAAAACTGTTAACAAAAATGACAATAATTCCAGGCTGTGTTTTTTCATATAAATTAATTCACCCTTTTTTTGTTTATTGAGTTAATTGTATCATAATTTGTAAAAATAGGCAAGAAAAACCCTGTTTTTCTTAACATGTTTTTTTATTGCTTTTGATTGAAAAATGAATAGCGAATGAAAAAACATATGCAGGTTTATGCAACAAAAAATTTAATTTATAATTTTCACAGAAAATAATAAAAAACGCACACTTAACGTGTGCGTTTTTTATTGGAGGCGCCATCCAGATTTGAACTGGAGAATAAAGCTTTTGCAGAGCTCTGCCTTACCACTTGGCTATGGCGCCATATTAAGTTTTTTTAAGACAAAAGACGCAAATTGGGTCCTTTGTCTTTTGGAGCGGAAGACGAGATTCGAACTCGCGACGTTCACCTTGGCAAGGTGACGCTCTACCACTGAGCCACTCCCGCATAATTACATTATATTCAGCACCACTTAAAATTGTGAATGGTGCCTCCGGGCGGAATCGAACCACCGACACGAGGATTTTCAGTCCTCTGCTCTACCGACTGAGCTACAGAGGCATATAGCACAAAATAAAAATGGCGATCCGGATGGGGCTCGAACCCACGACCTCCAGCGTGACAGGCTGGCATTCTAACCAACTGAACTACCGGACCGTAGAATGTGGTGGGCACAATAGGGCTCGAACCTATGACCCTCTGCTTGTAAGGCAGATGCTCTCCCAGCTGAGCTATGCGCCCACATTCACTCGTTACCTTGCTATTAACTCGGCAACAAAAAATATTATACGCTCTTTTTAATAAAAAGTCAAAAATAATGCAGGTGATTACAGACGATTATAGGCGATTACACAAGTGTAATCCTACAAAAACTCTATAATGCTAAGTTTTACGCTTAAATTCAAGTTTTTTGTTTTTTAGAATGAGGTTAATGCTTTGCTGCATCAAGCATCTCGGATAATTGTTCTTTGGAGAAAGTATATGCCTTATTGCAGAACTGACAAACTATTTCTGCTTCACCTTGTTCGCTTATTATATCTTGAATTTCTTTCTTGCCAAGGCTAATGATTGCTCGCTTCATTCTGTCCTCGGAACAGTCGCAAAGATAGTCAACTGCCTTTTCTTCAAGAAAATCAAGCTCAAAGTCTTTCATCACAGTTTTAATTATTTCCTCGTTGCTCAGACCTTTTTCCAGAATATTTGTGACGCTTGTGATGGATTCCGCAGCCTTTTCAAATTTTTTGAGATTAAACTCATCACAATCAGGCATTATCTGAACAATAAAGCCGCCTGCTGCTTTAACGCTCAGGTCACGGTCAACTAAAACACCAAGTGCAACGAGGCTTGGGATTTGCTCGGATTGAGCAAAATAGAAGGCGAGATCATCCCCGATTTCACCTGTCTGAATGGGAACTTGGCCGATATATGGTTCTTTCATGTTCATATCTTTAACAACGCTCATATAACCATTTTTTCCAATTCCGTTACCAACATCAATCTTACCATTGATGTTAAGAGGTAAGTCTGCATATGGATTTGCAACATAGCCTTTAACACCGCCCTCAGAGTTTGCAACTGCCAGAACAAGACCCAGAGGACCATCACCACGCATCTGCAGTGTTAGACTGGTGTTTTCGTCTTTGAGCATGGCGCCCATAAGCAAACCACCCGTCATGAGTCGTCCAAGAGCCGCAGTTCCCAAGGGGAGAGTGTTGTGAAAATTTCTTGCTTTTTCAATAGTATTTTTTGAATTTACGGCATATATGCGGATAAATCCATTTTTTGTAACGGCTTTTGTTAATTTATCAGTCATTTTTATTTTCTCCTTTAAAGCTATGATTATTAGAAAAAAATCGACCCATATTATGAGCCGATTTTCAAGTCTTATTGTGTTTATCGCAATATATTTAAGGATTACACACGCGTAACATTTGCAGCCTGCGGTCCTTTAGCACCCTCGACAACCTCAAATTCAACTTCTGCGCCTTCTTCTAAGGTCTTGTAGCCATCCATGGTAATAGCTGAAAAATGAACGAAAACATCTGTTCCGCTTTCACTTTCAATAAAACCAAAACCTTTTTCAGCGTTAAACCATTTTACCTTACCTTTTTGCATAACTCCATAGCCTTTCTGCCCACAAAAAATATTAAGTCTAACCTATATTCGTGGGCTGAACAAGGTCGGGAACTAAAATCAGCATCAAAAGAGCCAATGTTCAAATTCCGTCAAATAAAATTTGACTACTTGCTAAGTATATCACGACAGTTAAAATATGTCAACCCATTTTTTTGGAAATAACAAAAAAAATTCTCTCATCAGTGTCGCTTGCTGTCGTAAAAGTAAAGGGTTTGTAGAAACCCTCAACCATTAGCCCTGAGGCTTCTGCTGCGGCAATTATTTCCTTTGGAGAATATGCACGTTCTTCCTGAAATTCGTCAAAACGGACATAGCTTCCATCTTCTTGTGGTTCAAAAAAATTCAGTTCAAATTCGCAAATGCGACTTTCGTCGGAATATGTATTGCTCCAAACATAATAGATGTCATCATCTTCATAAACAAAGGTGTTGTTCCCTAAAATGTTTCGAAGCTTATATTCGCTATTTATGTCAAAAATCATTATTCCGCCGGGATTAAGATAGTTGTTAACGAGGGAAAAAAGTTTTTTTAAATCATCGTCTTCAGTGAGATAGTTAATACCATCAAGGGCGCAAACAATAGCATCAACCGTGCCATAAAGCTCAAATTCGGTCATATCCTGGTTTAAAAACAGAATATCTGCATCTTCGTTAGCGGCCTTTTCTCTTGCGATGTTCAACATCTCACAGGAGAGGTCAATGCCAATCATATCGTAGCCACGCTTTGACATTGGAATCGTGATGTTTCCCGTTCCACAAGCAAGGTCTAAAACCAGCGATGCAGTTTTCCCAAAACGCTTAAAAATCTTTTCATAATAGTCAATAAAATCATTGTAGTTGATATCTTGTAGCTTGTCATATACTGCTGCAAAATCGTTATACATAAAATCCCTCATTTCATCAAAGCTTTTCTAATTTGACATAAGCTGCCATAAGATTTTTTTCTCCAACACTCTCGAATTTGACCTTAAGGAACATATCCGCACCAATTGCCTTTGCTTCAAGAACTGTTCCCTCACCAAATTTTCTGTGCATAACGCGGTCGCCAATGTTAAAATCTGCGATTTGTTTATCATCTGCTGTTTTTACTTTTGGAGCAGAACTTGACATGAATGTTGATTTATCCATAACTGGTTTTTGAGGCGATGAAAATTCAAATCCTGCAAAGCTATTCTGCGGTTTTGGAGTTTCATCAAATATAAGTTCTGTTGGGATTTCCTTTAAAAAACGGGACATGATATTATATTTTGTTGTCCCGAACAGCGTTCTGCATTCCGTGTGCGTCAGGAACAGACGTTGTTTTGCTCGCGTTATACCAACATAGCAAAGACGACGTTCTTCTTCCATATCATCAAGTGCACCCAAAGAGCGAACTCCAGGGAAAATGCCCTCTTCCATACCTATTAAAAAGACATTTTTAAATTCAAGACCTTTAGCGCTATGAAGCGTCATTAATACAACAGTTTCTTGTGCCTCGTCGTAGTTATCAATATCTGCAACAAGCGAAATGTTTTCGAGTAGATCGTCAAGAGTTGTTTCGGGAGATTCCTTAACTGTTTCCTGAACCATGGATAAAAATTCATTTAAATTTTCAATCCTTGTTTGGCTTTCGATGGTTTTTTCTGCAATTAAAGAACTCATGAGCCCTGAACATTCAATAACTTCTTTTACAAATGACTCAAGGTCGTTTGATGTGTTTTTCTTTGCCTCGAGGTCGTTAATTATTTCAACAAAGGCGTTTATCTTTGTGGAACTTCGGGCAAGCTCCGGATAACTTGTAATGTTTTTGCATATATCAAAAGCGCTTGTTCCGGTTGCATCTGCAAGAGCTAATATTTTTTCGATGGTTGTGTCACCAATACCTCTTTTAGGCTCGTTGACAATGCGCCTGAATGCCACATTATCACTTGAATTTTGAATTAAACGAAGATAAGATGTTAAATCTTTGATTTCCTTGCGATCATAAAAGCGGAGCCCGCCAAGAACACGATAAGGAATAGCGGAGCGTAGCAAGGAATCCTCAATTACACGAGATTGTGCATTCATCCTATAAAGTATGACAAAATCATTATAGTTTTCGCCATTTGAATGTAAATCTTCAATTTTTTTGCTGATAAAATAGGCTTCTTCGTGTTCGTTTTTGCCTTTAAACATGCTGATAAGGTCGCCTTCGTTATTTTGCGTCCATAGTTTTTTTTGTTTTCTGCCGGTATTATTGCTGATGACATTATTTGCGGCGTTGAGGATGTTTTGAGTTGAACGATAGTTCTCCTCAAGCTTTATAACACGGGCATTTTCAAATTCATCCTCAAAACCAAGGATGTTTGAAATATCGGCACCACGGAATTTATATATACTCTGGTCGTCGTCCCCAACAACACATAAGTTTTTATGCTTTGATGCAAGCAGACTGACAAGACGATATTGGGCATGGTTGGTGTCCTGATATTCGTCAACAAGAATATATTTAAATTTATTTCGATAATGCTCTAAAACATCGGGATTTTCTTCAAACAGTTTAACTGTGCACATTATGAGGTCATCAAAATCAAGAGCGTTATATTTTTTCAGTTTGCTTTGATATAGACTATAGACTTTAGCGACAACAGACTTATAGAAATCTGATTTAAAGATGGCTGAATAGTCCTCGGGATATACCAACTCATTTTTTGCTTGACTGATAGCGGCAGAAAGAGCTTTGGGGGCATATTGTTTTGAATCAAGATTCAGCTCCTTGAGGCACTCTTTAATGACGGTTTGTTGGTCTGCTGTATCAAAAATGGCAAAGCTTTTGTCATAGCCCAGTCTATCAATATCGCGACGCAAAAATTTGACACATGAAGAGTGAAAGGTGGATGCCCAAACATCATCACCAAGTGTGCCGAGCTTTGCGGTGAGCCTTGATTTTAGTTCTGCTGCGGCCTTGTTTGTGAAGGTTATTGCCATAATATTATAAGGCTTGACAGGCTCTACTGTGAGAAAGTCAAGAAGATATGGCGGAAGCTCATCAATTTCACCTTTTGAATACCAATCGAGAATTTCAATCTCCTCAGGAGATAATCCTTCGGGGATTTGGGTGTCGGTATATGCCTTGCCATAAGTCATAAGATGTGCAATTTTATGTATAATAACAGTTGTTTTGCCAGAGCCCGCACCGGCAATAACCAAAAGCGGACCCTCGGTTGCTGTGACAGCTTCAAACTGTTTATTATTAAGGTTTTTATATTCATTTTCTATTATTCTTTTTCGTATATCAATAAAGTTCAAAATCAAACGCTCCTTTTTAAGATTTGATTATTCCGCCACCGATTACAGTGCTATCGTCCGGCGCATAAAAAACTACGGCTTGTCCCGGAGTTATTGCGCGCTGGGGCAAATCGAACACAACCTTTGCCAAATTATTTTCGAGCGGAAAAACGGTGGCAGAGGCTTCTTTTGCGCTATATCTGACCTTTGCATTAACTATGATAGGCTCGCTGAGATTATCAAAAGGAATAAAATTAAGGTTTTCGGCTATTAGTTCTTTCGAAAATTCCGTGCCTTTTTCACCAAGAACAATTTCGTTTGTTGCGGCATTTATGCTCAAAACGAACATAGGTTTTCCAAAAGTCATACCCAAGCCTTTACGTTGACCGATTGTATAGTGAATAATTCCTTTGTGCTTTCCTAAAATATTTCCATGAATATCCACAAAATTGCCTTCCAAGTTATTGAAGTTATCGTGGCGCTTTATGAATGAAGCATAATCATTATCGGGAATAAAGCAGATTTCCATGCTATCCGGTTTTTTAGAAGTTATTAAATTAAGTTTTTCAGCAATGGCACGGGTTTCGTCTTTGCCCCCAAGTGCTCCAAGAGGCATGAGAATTTTTGATAGTTGATTCTGTGTGAGAGAATATAGTGCGTATGTCTGGTCCTTTGTAACAGAATTGGATTTCTTGAGCAAATAGCGGCTGGTTGATATATCCTGCTCTATTTTTGCATAGTGGCCTGTTGCAATATAGTCAGCTCCATGCTCTTCTGCAAACTTTAGCATTGCATCAAATTTTAAGAATTTGTTGCACATAATACAAGGATTTGGTGTTCTGCCATTTTTATACTCGTTCATAAAATATTTAATAACATCTTCTTCAAAAGCTTTTCTGAAATCAACGATATGGTGCTTGACGCCAAGCTTTTCGCATACCAAAGCGGCATCGTTTGCGGCAGAAAGTGAACAACAAGGATTCTCTGTTGAGGAAAGTGATTTTTCTCCATCCCAAAGGCGCATGGTGATTCCTTCAACCTCATAGCTTTGCTCCAGAAGAAGGGCAGCGGCAACGCTGCTATCGACTCCGCCTGACATTCCTATAAATACCTTTTTGTTTTTTGTGTTCATAATTATTTTTAAAAAGACTGACCAGAGGATAGTCAGTCTTTTGTCCTTTCAAATAAATTATTCCTGAACAGAATGGTCGTGGTGACAGCAAGAACAATCACCATTGCAACCAACTATTCCTGTTGGGTCAATACCCTTTCGATTATAATAGTCGGCAATTGCTGAATGAATAGCTTCCTGGGCTAAGTTCGAACAATGCATTTTAACAGGAGGAAGACCATCAAGCGCTTCTGCAACAGCAACATTTGTTATTGCCAAAGCTTCATCAATTGTTTTTCCTTTAACCATTTCGGTTGCCATACTGGATGTGGCAACTGCGGCACCGCATCCAAATGTTTTAAATTTTACATCCTCAATGACTTTTGTTTCATCATTGATTTGCATATAGATTTTCATAATATCGCCGCATTTAGGATTTCCAACCTGACCAACAGCATTTGCATTATCTATTTCACCAACGTTTCTCGGATTTGAGAAGTGGTCCATAACCTTTTCACTATACATAAAAATTTATCCTTTCTTAAATAACTTATTTATCTTAAGCCCTTTTTAACTTCTTCATAAAGAGGTGACATTTCACGAAGCCTTGCCACAATATCAACGAGAGCGTCAACGATTGAGTCAACATCTTCAATTGTGTTGCTTTCACCAAAGGTAACTCTGAGTGAACCATGAGCAATTTCATGTTTCAAACCAATCGCAAGAAGAACATGTGACGGGTCAAGTGAGCCTGAAGTGCAGGCACTTCCGCTTGATGCCGAAATTCCTTTCATATCAAGCATAAGAAGGAGCGATTCACCTTCAATGAATTCAAATGAAATGTTTGCATTGCTTGCGAGCCTCTCAGTTGGATGACCGTTTAATCTTGAATAAGGAATTTCGTTTAAGACGCGGCTTATATATTTGTCACGCAATTCTTTTAATTTTTTTGTGTGACTGTCAATATCTGTTGTTGCAAGCTCAATCGCACGTCCGAGGCCAACTATTGCGGGAACATTTTCTGTTCCTGCTCGTTTGCTTCGTTCCTGAGCACCACCTGTTATGAAAGGTGTAATTTTAATACCTTTGCGAACAAACAGAGCCCCTGAACCTTTTGGACCATAAAATTTGTGTCCTGTGAGTGACAACAAATCGATATTCATTTTATTAACGTTGATATCAAGCATTCCAATTGCCTGAACAGCATCGGTGTGAAAAAGAACATTGTTTTCTTTCGCAATTTTTCCGATTTCTGCAATAGGCATTATTGTACCGATTTCATTATTTGCAGTCATGATTGAAATTAAGATAGTTTTATCGGTGATAGCATCCTGAACAGATTCTGGTGAAACCATGCCAAATTCATCAACTGGCAAATAGGTAACCTCATAGCCTTCTTTTTCTAAATCCATACAAGTGTGGAGAACAGCATGATGTTCAACCGCGGATGTGATTATGTGATTGCCTTTTTCTTTATAAGCACGGGCAATAGCACGGATTGCCCAGTTATCTGCTTCTGTGCCCGAGCCTGTGAAAAAAATTTCATTGGCATCAGCGCCAAGTGCTTTTGCAACTTTTTCCCTGGCAGCGTTAACCACCTTTTTTGTTTCGCGGCCTTCAGCATAAATTGTTGATGCATTACCAAAATTTTCGGAAAAGTATGGCAACATTGCATCGAGAACCTCTTTTTTTATAGGGGTTGTCGCTGAATGGTCAACATAAATTCGTTTTTCTTCCATATTAAAACCTACCTTTACAATACCGGAGTGAAGTGTGCTCACTGAATATGAGCGCATATAATCTATGAAAAGTAGATATCTCCGCATTAAATATTAATAATTTTTGCAACAATGAACTATTTATTAAAACGTGTCGATTGCTCGACTGCCAAATGGTCGCAACGTTCATTTTCGGGATGTCCGGCATGACCTTTCACCCAAACAAATTCAACCTCGTGTATATCAAGAAGAGTTAAAAGCTTTTCCCAGAGGTCCGGATTGAGAGCTGCATCTTTCTTTGTGCGCATCCAATTATTTGCACGCCATTTCACTGCCCAACCTTTTTGAATAGCGTCAACCAAATATTTTGAATCACTATATAAAGTGACATGACAAGGCTCCTTGAGCGCCTCTAAACCAATAATAGCTGCAGTTAGCTCCATACGATTATTGGTTGTTTTAGCTTCACCGCCTGAAAGTTCTTTTTTGTTTGTGCCGTATTTAAGTATAACCCCATATCCGCCCGGACCGGGATTTCCACTACATGCACCATCGGTAAAAATTTCAACTTTCTTGAGATTGCTCATTTGTTGTTTGCTCCAATTATTTATTTGATTAATATAGAATTTTTAATTAAATTAATAAAAATTCATATTCAAGTTT
>JAZNGL010000078.1:0-19401 GCA_045576435.1 Clostridia bacterium | reverse complement strand
TGTTATAAGTTAAAATTAAAAGTCCATGATTGTTTTGTCACCATAAGACGCTTTCCAATCTTTTGAAAAGCCTTTCACGGCGACATCTGTCATTGGATGTGAAATGATATTCTTTAAAATATCAGCATCAACAGTCACACTATGGCAACCATACATAGCACATTTATGTACTTGCTCCGCATTTTTAAAACTTGCAGCAAGCACTTTGCAATCAAAGCCAAATCGTTCAATTTGCTCAACAATTTGTGCAACAACCTCTGTTCCGTCACCAATTATGTTATCCATTCGGTTAACATATGGAGCAACAAAAGATGCGCCTGCCTTTGCAGCAATAAGTGCCTGAGGCGGTGTGAATATTGCCGTCATTGTAACACCAATACCAATTTCTTTAAGCATCATCGTCGCCTTAAGTCCCTCTTCACTTATTGGAATTTTAACATAAAGCTCCCCGCCAAGTTCCTTTTTAAGAAGCTTTGCTTCTTCCACAATCTTTTCAGCCGTGGTTTGAACTGTTTGCACATGAAGCATTTTTTCATTTCCTATTATACCTCGGATACCCTTAACAAGTTTCCAAAAATCCGTATTTTCCTCTGATATAATTGACGGGTTTGTCGTAACACCTGCTAAAGGATAAAATTCATTACAATGTTTTATGGCATTTATATCAGCCGTATCTAAAATATATAACATTTTATCCTCTTTCCTTATTAACTTTTTTAATTTGACGGAACATTCAGTATGCTATCTGCTTTTTGAAAGCCTTCAAATGCCGATGTATAATCAACATCATTAGGAGTGAATGTATCTTTAATTGTAATCAAATCCAAAACATCCTCAACCGACTCAAAAACGCCCGTTCCAACTCCGGCAAGAATCGCACCGCCAAGACATGCAGTTTCGTTATTCTTAAGAGTTACCAAGGTTTTCTTTGTCATATCGGCTTTCATCTGGCACCAAAGCTTACTGTTTGCGCCACCACCCATAGCACGAATTTCCGTAACATCAGGATTAACATAATCAAGATTTTCCTTCAAGGTTGAAGAAATTGCCTCCATTATACTTCTCACAAAATGTCCTCTGGTATGTTCAGGGGTGAGTCCTGTGAAGCTACCACGCGCCTCGGGATTATACTTTGGCATTGTTGAACCACAAAGATATGGTAAAAACGTCAAGCCATCGCAACCGGGTGCAACTTTTTCTGCAAGCTCATCAAGCTCTCTGAAAGAAAAATCTTCACAAAGTGCATTTTTGAACCACTTAAGAGCCATACCCGCAGTTGACGACCATGTGAGCAAGCAATATTTTCCATCATAATTATAGTGACACGGAATTATGCTGTTTGGATTATATTCCGGAACATCGTCACACGGACTGAATATAACCATTGTTGTGCCCGTCATTTCGCTGACAATTCCCTTTTTAATTACACCTGCACCAATCGCACCGGAAACCTGGTCCATTGCACCTGTAACAATCTTTATTCCTTTATAGTCACCAATATAAACCCCACTATCTTCAAGTTGAGGAAGCATGGATGTTTCAACGCCGATAAAATCAAGCATTTCCTTCCACCACTCAGCCTTGTTGATATCAAAATATATTGTTGATGATTGGAGTGTTTTTTCGGTAACGAATTTGCCTGTCAACTTATAAAGAAGATAGTCCTCAAGCAAAAAGATTTTTTTCGTTTTCGCCCAAATCTCAGGCTCATTTTTCTTCACCCATAAAAGCTTACAAGCCGGCCATGTTGCAGTTATTTCAGGCTGACCGGTCACTTCATAAACACGCTTTCTTCCAAAGTGCTTCTCAATCAGTTCCGCCTCTTTTGTTGCGCGGTTATCAAGCCAAACAATCGCCTTACGAACAGGGTTTCCGTCTTCATCTGTGAGAATAAGCGTTTCACATTGTGTATCTATCGCCAGAGCATCAACCGCTACGTCAAGCTTTTCAAGCTCAGTTTTAACAATATCCCAATATTTTTCACTCTCAAACTCAACAACATCGCCATGCGCTTCAATCGCATAATCAATGTTTGAAGACGCCAACATTTCAAGCTTTTGGTTAAATATTGCTGTTTTAACAGATGTCGTTCCAACATCTATTCCCATTAAATTCATAGCAATTATCTCTGAAGCTGAAGTGTGTAATGAACATCGTCAGCCTTTTCTTCGTCTGTATATTTGCGGAGTGTGTTGATTACCTCACCATTATTCCACTTTCTATCGCCAACATCCTCAGTTGTTCCCATAACTGTAACATTAAGCTGTCTGCGACGTGCACGAACGTGGTCCCAATCGATGAAGTAAACATGAGCAAATTCACCGCCGTCTAAAACGCCGTCTTTGATTGTCATTGTTTCACTTCTGCCGAAGAATACTGATCTCAAGTGACCATCTGTGTTCATGCTTGTGAAATCACCTGGCTCGTTAACGTATCTGCCAAACTGTGCATGAATCGGGCCTGGATGACGATATTGATGTTCCTCTGCGAAATCAGGGATCATCTTTCTCATGATGTCAAGAAGGTCATGCTGGAGAAATTCCAAGTCGAATGAATCGATATCATGTGAACATTCCTGAACCATAACTGAACATGTTGTGTGATGTGATGCGATACAAACTGTACCGTTCTTAACACCTGATGCTTCAACTATCTCGATGATTTCTTTTGATACATCGTGAAATGTTGGTATCCAACCTCTTGACTGTAACTCTAATTCCTTTTGAAATACTTTAAATTCCATAATACAAAACTCCTTTATATATATTTTTTAAAATTATTTTTTACTTATTTAATCTTTCGCCCACGGCACCGCCCGGATGAATTAATGCAAATTGCTCATTTTTATAATCCGTCTCTTCGATTAAAGCAGTTTGAAGAAGATGAAAAATAACTGCAAGAGAGGTTGAAGATGTTGTGCCTTGAGAATTATATTTATCTGTCTCACGATTTACATATTGTTTCAAAACAACATCTGCACCAAGTGCAAGCGGAGATTCTAAATTCTCAGTCACAGTTATAACCTTAACGCCCTTAGCCTTGCATATATCAAGTATTGGCAAAAGCTCCTTTGTTTTTCCGCCTCTTGATGCAAAAACCATCACGTCATCCTTTTCTAAGAAACCAGTTGCACCATGAACAGCCTCTGCAGGAGAAATAAATCTTGCCGGACGTTCAATGCAACACATGAGGTGTGCAAAATGCTGACATATTATTCCGGAATGGCCGCAACCTGCGGTCCCTATGCGCACTGCATCTTTCAAAAGCTCAACAGCTTTTGAAAACTGTTCTTCGTCAAAATATTTTTCCATATCCCGAACACATTCTGATTCAATTGTGAAAACATTTTTAACTTGTTCTAAAGTAGATTTTTTCATATTTTTTACCTCAACTATGTAATTCATCCCAAGCCTTGCGAACATTTGCTATCATTTCCTCAGCAAGGGCAAGAGGATTTTCAGCTTTTGCAATGGCACTTGAGCAACCAGATGCAGATGACCCTGCTTTAATTATGTTATAGCAGTCCTCACCTTTGCTGATTCCTGCCGATGGGAACGGCTTTATTTCAGGATTAATTTCTCTTATGCAACGAATAACCTCATCAACATACTCTTTATCAGCAGGTTTTCCTGTGCCAATTAACTCAGTTGGCTCTGCAACGAGAATATTCGGCCCAAGCTTTGCAATAGCCTTAACTTCTTCAACACTATCTGCACAAACCATGGTTGCAAGGCCAACCTCATCGGCACGTTTGATTGCCTCAGCAATCTTGTCCATTGTCAGTTTGTGTTCAGCGTGATTAAGCATAACACCAACAGCTCCCGCATCCTTTAACGCTTCAGGAAGGCTTCTTCCCATTCCTTTTCCAACAGGAATGCTATCCATATGCTGAGAATAAACATGAATACGTTTTGTGTTTTCTGCAATATTCCTGATTTCAGTGTCAGGAATATCGAGTATTATATCAACATCATATTTTTCAGCTAAAACATCAAGACCTTTTGCGATATTCAAAAGCACATCACCGTACATATAGCACTTAGGTCCATATTCAAAAAAAGGTTCTTTAATCTTATAATTCTTATTCATTTTTCCTTCCTTTCGTTTGCTTTCATTTTAATTTTCATTACCATTTTAATATAACATAATTTTATATTTTTGTCAATAAGAATTTATTTAACTTTACCGTTTATATCGGTTATTGGAACGAAGCCAAAATCCGACGCCATCTTCTCAGCAATATCATAGCCAAAATCTAGTCCGTTCTTTTCATGGCAATCTGAAGATATTACAACACTACCGCCGCACTCCTTTATGATTTTCAAAAGCATAGCAGATGGATATGGCGTCGTTCGATATCCCCTATACATTGCACCTGTGTTAATTTCAAATGGTCGGTTCATCTTTGCCAAAGTTCTCACCGCATTTTTTGCCGCTGCAATATATCGTTCATTTTTTTCTGAAAACAATGCTTCATTTTCATTGAATTTGGTTACTAAATCAATATGTCCGATTATATCAATGTCTGCTTTTTGGGCAAGCCTTTCAACAGTTGCATAGTAGTCCTCTATAAATGTATAAACATCGCCGTTCCAAGCCTCTCTAATGTTTTTCAAAAAACCTTCGTGACTTTCATCAACATCGTAATATATACCATTTTTCTTAACATAATGCACAGAACCTATCAAAAAGTCATATCCGCTTATATCAGCATCCGAATAAAGGTCTAGTTCAAGCCCACAAAAAATCTGAATTCTGTCACCATATTTCTTTTTCATCTCGGAAATTTGTTTTTTATATTCCTTACTTCCCTCCTTGCTCATGCAATACCTCTCATCGAAGGAAGTATATGAATGCCCTGAAAAGCCAATAGCGGCGAAATTTTTTTCAATCGCCGCAACAACCAGTTCTTCTATTGTATTTTTTCCATCACAAAAAGACGTGTGTGTGTGATAATTTACTCTTTTAATCACTTTGTCATCTTCTCCTGTTTAACCTTTTTATCAATAACGTGTCTTGATGCAAGCTCTTTTGTTATTTCATCGAGTGAAATTCCCATTTCAACCATAAGCACCATAACATGATATGCAAGGTCGGCAATTTCATAAATTGTCTCTTTTTTATCATTTGCCTTACCTGCGATTATAACCTCAGTTGATTCCTCGCCAACCTTCTTTAAAATTTTATCAATACCTTTTTCAAAAAGATAGGTTGTATATGAGCCTTCCTTCTTCTCAATTTTTCTACCCTTGAGCATATCCATAAGGTCCTCATATGAAAATCCCTTAAGCTCTTCATTTTCATAAACAGGCTCAAAAAAGCACGAGTCACTTCCCGTATGGCAAGCAGGACCATCTTTCTTAACCTCAACAACGAGAGCGTCTTTGTCGCAGTCGGCTGTGATGCTCACAATATGCTGATAATTTCCTGAAGTCTCACCCTTTAACCAAAGCTCTTGTCTTGAACGGCTAAAGAAACATGTTAATCCTTTTTCCATCGAAATTTTCAGACTTTCTCTGTTCATATACGCAAGAGTTAATACCTTTTTGGTGTCAGCATCAACAACTATCGCAGGGATTAATCCCTTTTCATCAAACTTAAGTTCATTTATCTCAAACATCTTCATACCTCCTATAATCTCACAATAATATTTTCATTATTAAGTCTCTCTTTGAGCGTTTTTATTTCAACCTCTCCAAAATGGAAAATTGAGGCTGCAAGTCCCGCATCAATCTCGGGGAGCTTTTTGAACAAATCCACAAAATCTTCAACACTTCCCGCTCCACCAGACGCAATCACCGGAACATTAACCGCATCAAGCACCGCATCAAGCATAGGAATATCAAAGCCTTTTTTAACGCCATCTGTATCGATGGAATTAACAACAACCTCACCTGCTCCCATCTCAACACCTCTTTTAATCCATTCAATGGCTTCCATTCCCGTGTTTTCTCTGCCGCCTTTGGCAAAAACGCGAAAAACGCCGTCAACTCGTTTCACATCCACGCTAAGCACAACACACTGATTACCATATTTTTGTGCCGCTTCCTCAATTAATTTAGGATTTGCAATTGCTCCTGAATTAACACTGACCTTATCTGCACCACATTTTAAAACACGGTCAAAATCTTCTGTTGTTCGTATTCCGCCACCAACCGTGAGCGGTATAAATATCTTAGATGCAACCTCTGTTAAAATATCTGTAAACAGTTTTCTGCCCTCGCTTGATGCTGTTATATCGTAAAACACAAGTTCATCTGCGCCACAATCGCTATAATATTTTCCAAGTTCAACGGGCGACGAAACATCAGATAGTCCCTCAAAATTAACGCCCTTAACAACTCGTCCATCTTTAACATCAAGGCATGGGATTATTCTCTTTGTAATCATAATTTATCAACCTTCTCATTTCTTTTGCATATTTCAACTGCGTCCTCAATAGAAATTGCTCCGGTATAATAAGCCTTACCTATTATCGCACCATAAACTCCGATTCTCGCTAAGTTCTCAACATCATCAAGGCTTGAGACTCCACCTGATGCAATTATTTTCATGCCAAAATTTTGAACAAGTCTTTCATAAAGCTCAAGATTTGTTCCTTGCATTGCACCATCTTTTGAAATATCAGTACAAATAAGCGTTTCAACGCCTATGCCCTCCATTTTCTTACAAAATTCCATATATCCGTATTCCGAATTTTCTGTCCATCCTTTAACCGCAACCATTCCATCTTTAATATCAACGCCAACTGCAATCTTTCCGCCAAACTTTTTAACCGCCTGTTCTGCAAATCCTTCATTTTCAACAGCTGCAGTTCCTAAAATAACACGGTCAACACCTGCATCAATATAAGTCTTAATAGTCTCCATGGACCGTATTCCGCCACCAATTTCGGCACTCAGCCCTTCTATTTTTGCAATTCTCTTAACGACCTCAATATTAGGTGTTTCTCCGCTCTTTGCACCCTCTAAATCAACAAGATGAATGTGCCTTGCACCACTTTTTTTAAATTCTTCCGCAACCATCTCGGGAAACTCATTATAGATTGTCATCTTGTTATAATCTCCCCGTAACAGTCGTACGCACTTTCCATCATATAAATCTATCGCAGGTAAAACAATCATTTTCCATCCTCCAAGCTCACATATTCATCAAATGCCTTCAATATTTTAAGTCCCACATCCCCGCTTTTTTCAGGATGGAACTGGCAACCAAACACATTCTTGTTTTGCACCGCCGCCGTGAGCTCCGCTCCATATTCCGTCGTTGCAACAACAAAATCGTCACAATCTGTTCCAAAATATGAATGAACAAAATAAACGCAATCATTTTCGTTCAGATATTTGAAAATCGGGCTCCTCTTTCTATCTTTTGGAAAATGCAAAGCATTCCATCCAATATGCGGCACCTTATATGAACTGTCAACAACATCTGAAATAGAAATAATGTTTCCGCCAACAAGTCCAAGTCCTTTGTGTTCCCCATATTCATAACTCTTATCAAACAAAAGCTGCATTCCAAGACAAATCCCCATTATTGGTTTCCCTGAAGCCGCCTCACTTAAAACAACCTTGTCCAATCCGCACTCAGCAAGATTTTTTGCAGCGTCCTCAAATGCACCAACTCCCGGAAGAATAATTTTATCCGCTGCCTTAATCTCTTCTGCACTTTTCACAACCTTATTTTCAATTCCCACACTGTCTAATGAGCACTTGAGAGAATATAAGTTGCCCACACCATAGTCTATAACTGCAATCATTTTAATACTCCTTTGGTTGAAGGAATTTCATTTTTCTTTTTTTCATCAATCGCAACTGCCTCTTTCAGCACTCTTGCAAAAGCCTTGAAACTTCCTTCCATTATGTGATGCGAATTTGTTCCACTAAGTTGCTTTATGTGAAGAGTTATGTTTGCTTTTCTGACAAATCCTAAATAAAACTCCTCCGCAAGTTCTGTATCAAAGCTCCCGATTTTTTGGCTTGGAATATCAAGCGAATACGAAAGATGCGCTCTGCCTGAAATATCAACCGCTGCAAGAATTAAAGTCTCATCCATTGGCAATATTATATCTCCATAACGAAAAATCCCCCGCATATCGCCTATTGCCTCTGAAAAAGCCATACCAAGACAAATTGCAATATCTTCACAGGTATGATGGTCATCAACCTCAACATCTCCCTTGCAACGCACTGTCAAATCAAAGCTTGCATGCTTTGCAAAAAGTGTTAAACAATGGTCTAAAAATCCACAACCTGTATCAATTTCGGACTTTCCCTCACCATCAAGATTGAGCGATAAATATATATCTGTTTCCGCAGTTTTCCTGCTTATTTCACTGGCCCTCATATTTTTCCTTCCTCTCTTTAACAACAGATTTCTTTAGCTATTTCAAGAAATCTATTCATTTGTTCCTTTGTTCCTATTGTTATTCTATTGAATTCGCAGATTCTTGGCGCATTGAAATGGCGCACTAAAACACCTTTTTCACGAAGCTTTTCATAAAATTCCTTGCCCGAAAGCCCTTCTTTTTTCGCAAACAAAAAGTTTGCTTTTGAATCAATTACCAAAAATCCAAGCTTTTCCAAGCCGTCCTTAGTAAATTCACGAACCTTTTCAATTTCGTGACATTTTTCATCATAATATGCACTTGATTTCACTGCAGCAATTCCTGCCGCCATGCTTAATCTGTTTATGCTATAAGGATTTGTTGAATATTTAATTTTTTCAAGGTCTTCTATTAGACCTTTATTTCCTATCGCAAAACCAAGACGCGCTCCTGCAAGATTTTTTGACTTTGAAAAGGTCTGAACAACAAGTAAATTATCATATTTTTTTGTGAGCGGCACACAGCTTTCGCCACCAAAATCAATATACGCCTCATCAATAAGCACAACCCTATCGGGATTTTTTTTCAAAATTTCCTCTATTTTTTCCATACTTAAAATCAATCCCGTGGGTGCATTTGGATTTGCAATCGCAATAAACGAATCATTTCCAAAATAATCCTCAACGTTAATCTTAAATTCATTATCAAGCGGAATTTTTTTATAATTTATCCCGTGAAGTTCGCAAAAGACCTCATAAAATCCATATGTAATATCAGGAAATATTGCCTCTTCTCCATATCCCGCAAAAGCCATAAACGAAAAATTCAAAATATCATCAGAGCCGTTGGAAACAAATACGTTTTCTGCAAAAACTCCATTCTTTTCAGCCAAAACCGCTTTTAATTCTGCGCAAGACGGATCAGAATAAAGATTTAGTTTTTTGACTTCTTCCTCAGATATAGCACGCACCGTCTCGGGTGATGGTGGAAATGGTGATTCATTAGTGTTTAGCTTTATATATTCCATATCCTTTGGTTGCTCTCCCGGAACATATGCTGCTAACCTTGAAAATCTTTTATTTATAAATCTACTCATTTTTGCTTTCCTTTCTGATTGAAGCACTCCTTGCATGTGCCGATAGCCCCTCCTGCTCTGCAAAATATGCAACCTTATCTGCAATATTTGCAAATGCAGACTTTGTGAAATATGTATATTGCATTTTTTTCACAAAATCATCAACTGAAAGCGGGCTTGAAAAACGTGCTGTTCCGCTTGTTGGTAAAGTGTGGTTTGGACCAGCCATATAATCACCCAATGCTTCCGGACAATTTTTCCCTAAGAAAATCGAGCCTGCGTTCTTAATCTTATCCAGATAATCAAATGGATTATCAACACAAATTTCAAGATGCTCAGGAGCAATTCTGTTTGATGTTTCAATCGCTTTTTCCAAAGAATCAGTAACAATAATTTTGCCGTTATTATCTATTGAAGTCCTTGCTATATCCTTTCTTGGCAACAACTCAAGTTGTTTTTCAATTTCTGCCTGAACACATTTTGCAAAATTCTCACAATCTGTCACAAGAACTGCACTCGCATTCTTGTCGTGCTCAGCCTGAGAAAGAAGGTCGGCTGCAATATGACTTGGATTGTTGCTTCCATCTGCCACAACCAGAATTTCACTTGGTCCTGCAATCATGTCAATATCAACCTGACCAAAAACTACTCTTTTAGCTTCGGCAACATAGGCATTACCTGGTCCCACAATCTTGTCTACCTTTATAACACTTTCTGTTCCATATGCCAAAGCCGCAACTGCTTGAGCACCACCTATTTTATATACTCGGTCAACTCCCGCAATCTTCGCTGCCGCAAGAATATTTGGATTAATTTTTCCACCCGTTGGTGGCGTCACCATAACGACCTCCGAAACTCCCGCAAGCTTTGCAGGAACACAATTCATAAGCACCGATGACGGATAAGCCGCTGTTCCACCCGGAACATAAAGTCCAACTTTTTCAATGGGAACAACTTTTTGTCCCATAACAACGCCATCTTTTTCATTCAGAATAAAACTGTTTCTGATTTGATGTTTGTGAAAAGCTTCAATGTTTTCCTTTGCCTCTTTTAATATGTCGAGCATTTTTTCATCCACCATGGCAAATGCTTCGGCAAACTCATCATCACTCACTTCAAGAGAACTGAGTTTTGCATTGTCAAATTTCTCACAATAGTCAAAAAGTGCACTATCTCCATTTTTTTTAACATTATCAATAATTTCCGCAACAACATCTGCAACGTTTATTGTCGCTTCACTACGGGCAAAAATCTCATTTTCCGAAATCTCATTATATTTAAAAATTTTAATCATTTTTATTTTCCTTCCTTACATTGCGCAGATAATGCAGAGCAAACTAACTGAATTTGTTCTTGCTTAAACTTAAAGCTTGCTTTATTTGCAACAAGTCTTGCCGAAATCGGAACCACGGTTTCGGTTGGTTCAAGGTTATTTTCCTTAAGCGTTGTTCCCGTTTCAACAATATCAACAATAACATCTGACAAATCGAGTATCGGTGCAAGCTCAATTGAACCATTTAATTTAATTATATCAATATCCCGACCTTTTTTTTCATAATATGCACTTGCAATATTGGGAAACTTTGTTGCAACTCTGAGCGTTTTGTCACCGCGATCACGAAATCCACATTTTGCTGCAACTGCTATTCGGCACTTACCTATTCCCAAATCCAAAAGTTCATATATATCCGGCGCATATTCAAGCAAAATATCTTTACCCGCAATCCCAATATCTGCCGCACCACGTTCAACATATATTGCAACATCAGAAGGCTTAACCCAAAAATATCTTATGGTTTTATCTTCACTTTCAAAAATCAATCGTCGGTCATTTTCTGCCATATCAGGACATGCAAATCCAGCTTTTTTCAACATTTCATAAACCTTTTCACCAAGCCTGCCCTTTGGCAATGCAACATTCACCTGATTCATCTGCTTGCCTCCTCGTTTGTTATCATTATCGTTTCACGGCAACATGTTCTTTTGAAATTATTTGTTTGAACAAGCACACTTTTGCCCCCGGCAACAATTTCGCTTGCCTTTTTGGCAACAAGCGCCGCAGAAACACCTTTTTCATAGCAAAGAAGAACATCTGCATCAAACTCATGGTTCTCCTCAAATAAACGTTCAATTAAATCAAGATAAACTGCAAATCCGATTGCTTTTGACTTTTTCCCCATCTTTGCCATGAGTCTATCATATTGTCCGCCACTTAAAATTCCTTGAGGAACATCCTCAATATAGCCGCGAAACACAATTCCGTTATAATATTTCATGTCATTAACAACAGAAAAATCTATTCTCACATTTTGTGCAAGTCCATAAGTTTCAATAACATCACATATCTCTTTTAATTCATTAACCGCTTTTTCAGTTTCTTTATCTATGCAAAATGCAGAAAGCTTTTCCGCTACCTCTGCCACCGGACCATAAATATTTATTAATTCCATAAGTTTTGCAGTTTTGCTTGCATCAAGTCCATATCTTTCACAAATCGAATTTAACTCGGGAATATTTTTTTCACCAATTACATGAAGGATTTCTCCCACAACGTCCATATCAATCCCTATTGCAGCTAAAATTGCAGCAACCAGACCCATATGAGAAATATCAAGCACATATTTTTTTCCAACACATTCAATGCTCTTTGCCGCAAGCATAATAACCTCGCATATATTATATGTATCAATCGCACCTATGCACTCAAGACCCGATTGCATAATTTCACGAAATCCATGTGAATTTTCCGAAACTCTATATACGTTTTCATTATAATAAACTCTTTGAATATCAGATGCTTCATCGTCAGAATTCTTGATAATTGAAATCGTAACGTCAGGCTTCATCGCAAGCAACTTACCGTTAGTATCAGTGAAAGTTATCACCTTATCACTAATCAAAAAGTCCTTATTTTTAACATAAGTATCATATTCTTCAAATTTATTCATCTTAAACTGATTATATCCATATTGCCGATATAACCCGCAAATTCGTTGTTCAAGCCCTTCTATATTCATCTGCATAACTTTTCCTCCTTGCTCGCTTTAGCACGCTAATGTGTTAGCATGCTAATATGATAACACACTAAATTATAAAAGTCAATATAAATGTGAGATTTTTTCAATATTTATTCTTTTCACAGACAAAAAGTATGGAGTAGCGTATTTAAAACGACTGCACCATACTTTTAAGACTATTTTTAAGACAGTTTTTTCAATGCATCAAATGCAGAGCTTAACCATTTTGAAGAATCAATTGCCTCAACCTTACCATTATCGCATTTTTCTGCAATATCTGCACGAATCGGAATTTTACCAAGAGCCGAAAGTCCTGAATTTTTAGCGTTTTCTTCCAATCTGCTCTCTCCAAAAACATTAATTTTTTCAGCACAATTCGGGCATTCCACATAGCTCATGTTTTCAACAAGACCTAAAATCGGTATATCCATAAGCTTCGCCATGTTAACAGCCTTTTCAACAATCATTGAAACCAATTCCTGAGGAGATGTCACAACAACAATCCCATCAACCGGAAGTGATTGAAAAACCGTTAGCGGAACATCGCCTGTTCCCGGTGGCATATCAACAAACATATAGTCAACATCTTCCCATATCACATCTGTCCAGAATTGTTTAACCGTTCCGCCAATAACAGGACCACGCCAAACAACAGGGTCGGTTGTGTTCTCAAGAAGCAAATTAATCGACATCACCTTTGTTCCGTTTGCACTAACACATGGAAAAATCCCAAAATCATTTCCACTTGCCTTCTCATTCATTCCAAAAAGTTTAGGAATTGACGGACCTGTTATGTCGGCATCAAGAATTGCGCATTTAAAGCCCTCTCGTTGCATGCCTGAAGCCAACAACGACGTAACAAGCGACTTTCCAACGCCACCCTTTCCACTCACAACGCCAATCACTTTTTTAACATTACTCATACTATTCATTGGCGCTATAAAGCTTTGTTCTTCTTGACGCTCAGCACAGCTTTCTCCACAGGTTGAACAATCATGTGTGCAATTTTCACTCATTATATATCATATCCTTTCATTAACACCTTATTACTTAAAACATATTAATTGCCATTTCCATCTGGTCATCCACCACAACTTCAGACATCCTTAATGTTTCATAAAGATTATGTTGAGTTGTTATATCGAGAACACCATAAGGAAATAACCCTTGTATTTTTTGATATGTTGTGACTGCAATTTTTAAATTTTCGTCATAAACATCATTAATCTCGCCGAGAAAAACGCCAAGTTTTTCAAGCATTTTTTTTGCATTCTTTATTTCTTCATTAACTTCACCAATCTTATAAACGCGGCTAAGTGTGAACTCATTAAATTCTGACATATCAACAGGGGTAGTTGAATTTTCAACCTTTATGTCAGGTGTAATTCCAATTTCATGAATATTGTTGCCCTTAGGTGTTGTATAAAAAGCTGTTGTATATTTCAGAACTGCATTATCGGGAGCCCCCACAATTGTCTGCACAGTTCCTTTGCCATATGATTTTTCGCCAATCACCCTTGCCACACCATTTTCGCTGAGCGCTGCAGTTAAAACCTCTGAAGCACTTGCGCTTATTCCGTTTATCAAAACAACTGTATTATATTTTTTCCCACTGCCATCGGCAAAGTATCTACGATTAAAAATTTCATATTTATGTTCTTCTGTTGTTATGAGTGCATCCTTTGGTAAAAACAAATTAGCAATTTCAATAGCTTGTTCGAGATATCCGCCACCATTATTTCTGAGGTCAATTATAATATTGGTAATTTTTTCAGCATCTGCTTTATTAAGAGCTTCTTTAAAATGTTCAAACGAAGTATCGGTAAAAGAATATAATGTTATTACCATGATTTTCTTGCCGTTTTTTTCAACAACCTCATAATCCAAAGGACTCGAAAGCACTTTCTCGCGTGCTATCAAAAACTCCAAAGGCTCGGGAATTCCTGACCTTAGAATTTTTATCCGCACCTTTGTTCCAACCTCTCCGCGAATATAATTAATCGCCGTGTCAAAATCCATTCCTCTCAGGTCAACATTATCAGCACCAATTATTATATCCCCTGCTTTTATACCTGCTTTATATGCAGGTGATTCAGGGATTGGTTGAGTAACAATAATGTCACCATCTCCTGCTATAACATTAACGCCAATTCCCGTAATCTCATCGTTCAATTCTTCAAAAAGCTTTTTCGCCTCGGTCTCATTATAATAAACTGAATTCTCATCAATTGACGAAAGCATCGCCTTTAAAGCCGCTTCATATAATTCCGGATTATTATTAACAACTTCATCTAAGGCACTCTTATAAAGTGATGCCGCATTAACCGAATCATATCTTGAAAAAAATTCTATTGATTCAACAATATTCTCAATCTTTTCAGCCGGAGTAACTTCGTCTATGGTATTTTCTGCAAAAACCACACATCCTGAAACTACTAAAACCAAGCTGACCGTCAATGCTAACAGTTTCCTAAATCTTTTTTTCATTTCTTTATACTCCTCCTTAATCAGTTAAATTTCAAATACACAACCGTATATCCATATCCATTAACGCCAACCAAAACTGTTGCTCTGCTATCTAATAAATTTCCGTTTATAAAATCAAGCGTTAACTTATTGCCCTTCTTGTCATATAATCCGCAACTACTCACATCAATCGCAGTATATTCGAGATGTCGTGCACTTTGTGGGCTTTCGCCAATCCTTATCGGCAAGACATTTCGTAAGATTATCTGATTGTGTTCTGTATCACAAACATAAACATTTGCTTTATAGCATTTATATTCTGCAAAAATATAGTTTTCATCTTGCGCATTAACAAAAATTCCGCTTGAAAGGCAAATAATTGCAATTAAGAAACAAACAATTTGTTTTTTCATATTCCACCTACATTTTTTCAGGCGTATCAATCTTCAACATTTTAAGAACGCCCGCAATAACAATTCTGACACTATCAATCATTTTGAGTCTCGCATTCATGAGTTCGCTATCCTCAACCTTAACTCTACAAGAATTATAAAAAGCATGGAACGTTGCCGCAAGGTCAATCACATATCTCGTTATTCTGGCAGGCTCTCTTGACTCTGAAGCAAGCTTTATTTCCTCAGGCAACTCGCAAAGCTTGTTCAAAAGTGCCAACTCTTCATCTTCCGTGAGCAGTTCTGCATGAATTTCATCAAATTTTTTAACATCTGTTCCTTCCTCGCTGAGCTGTCTTATTATGCTGCAAATTCTTGCATGTGCATACTGAACATAGTAAACAGGATTATCGCTATCCTCTTTAACTGCAAGGTCAAGGTCAAAATCGAGATGGCTTCCTGCCATACGCATATTAAACAAAAATCTTGCCGCATCAATACTAACGTCATCCAAAAGATCTGTGAGTGTGATTGCTTTTCCTGTTCTTTTTGACATTCTAACAACCTCGCCATCACGAGTAAGGCGAACAAGCTGCATTATTGAAACTTCAAAGCGGTCAGGATCAATGCCAACTGCCGCAAGAGCTGCCTTCATACGAGCAATATGCCCATGATGGTCTGCTCCCCAAACATCAATTACCAAATCAAAGCCTCTGTCCTCAAGCTTATTTATGTGATATGCAATATCTGCGGCAAAATATGTTGGTATGCCGTTATTTCTAACCAGCACTTCATCCTTTTCAAGGCCCATCTTTTCGCAGTTTAGCCATATTGCGCCCTCTTTTTCATAAGTATAGCCCGCTGTTGTTAAACGCTCAATTGCCTCTTTAACCTTTCCTGATTTGTGAAGCTCACTTTCTCTGAACCAAACATCATAGAATATTCTGTATTTGCCCAAATCTTTCTGTAAGCCTTCCACATTCTTTTCAAGTGCATAAGCAACCAAAGCTGATTTTCTTTCCTCGCTATCCGCATCAATGTATCTATCACCATTTATTTTTATAAATTTCTTCGCGTGCTCTGTGATATCTTCGCCATGATATCCATCTTCGGGGAACTCTATTGCATCCTCACCTTTTAACTGTTGAATATATCTTGCCTCAAGAGATTTTCCAAACTTCTCAATCTGGTTTCCTGCATCATTCACATAAAACTCACGGGTAACATCATAACCCGCATATTCCATAACGCTCGCCATACAATCACCAAGTGCGCCACCTCGTGCGTTACCCATATGCATTGGTCCTGTTGGATTTGCACTAACAAACTCAATCATAACCTTTTTCCCATGACCGACATCAATTCTGCCATAATTCTCGCCCATCTCTTCTATCTGCTTCATAACAGCATAGAGTCTTGCATCAGAAAGATAAAAATTAATAAAGCCTGCACCCGCAACCTCAACTCTCTCAATATCTCCACAGCACTCAATGTTTTCCGCAATGGTCTCTGCAATCTTTCTTGGTGGCATGCGCAATGCTTTTGCAAGCAGCATTGCAATATTGCAGGCAAAATCCCCATGTTGCTTGTCCTTTGGAACCTCAAGCTGAAGCATTCCCTCAACAGATATATCCTCAGGCACAACAAATGCACCATTCTTTACCGATTTATTAAACGCTTCAACAACTGCTTGTCCTATTTTTTGTTTTGTATTTTCAATAATACTCATTTTTTATCTACCTTTCTCAACTCTAAAATCACTTTAACCTACTATTTACAAATTATTGGTTTTTGTTACTGTTAATCTCAAACTATTTTTTATATAATCCTGATTATCCATATCCAAAATATAGTCAATTTCAACATTTCCGCCATTTTCATTAAGATTGCTTTCAAGTGAAATCGGATTAACCCCAACCGGTATCACGCCATATGGCGTTGAATAACTGCATAATCTTCTTTCTCCTTGTCGAAAAATCATTTTGCTACTATATTTCCCATTTCTCGTCATACTAACACCATCTTCCGACACCTTTATCGTTGTGGTTGTGTCCTCAAACCCAGTCATTTCACTTTCCTCATAAATGACATAGAATTTTCCGTTTTTCTCGGCAAATCTACCTTTTGTTTTTAACTCAATTTCATCCGGTTTTTCATTTCCCTCAATGCATTGAAGTGTTTTAAGCGATATTATTGCATTATTTTTCATATATACACCTCGTTCATCAATACTTTTCAATATCTATACGCCAAACAGTATCATTTATCGGTCTGTCCAGAAAAGCTCCACCCAGTCTTTCAAAATCTTCGGTACTGTCACTAACAAAATACTTTATATTTCCAACCTTCTCATCAGAAAGCATATTTTTCTTCTTCAATAGTTCATAGGAATAATCCGCAGCCGTTGCACCGGAATCAATAAGCGTAACACCACTTCCCATAACTTCACCAATAACCTTTTTAAGCAAAGGATAATGAGTGCAACCGAGTATCAGAGTGTCAACCCCTGCTTCTTTTATATCCTTCAGATAGTCCACTGCAATTGTTTTTGTAACACTGCTATCCGAGTACCCATTTTCAACAAGAGGTACAAACATCGGGCAGGCCTTTTGGAACACTTCAATTTCGCTGTCAAGTGCCTTGATATATTCCGGATACTGTCCACTTCGAACAGTTCCGATTGTACCAATAATTCCAATTTTTTTATTCTTTGTCACTTTAACTGCAGCCATGGCAGCCGGAGAAACAACACCTGTGATTTCAGTGCTTATCTCGTCAGCAAGCCACGGAAGAGCTGCGCTACTTGCAGTTCCGCAAGCAATAATAATCATTTTTATATCAAAACTCTGTAAAAACTTAATATCCTGACGAACATATTTAACTATGGTGTCGGCACCCCTGGTTCCATATGGAACCCGCCCTGTGTCACCAAAATAAATAACATCCTCGTTCGGCATTATTTTCATTATTTCTTTAACACAAGTCAATCCGCCAAGTCCTGAATCAAAAACACCAATCGGTCTTTTATCCATTTTTATTACCTCACTATATCAATCATTCCTCGCAATCAAGTGCAAAGTTAATATGCTTTTCAATTAAATCCTTCATTTCAATTCCTGAGTTTTCCCAAACTTTTGGATACATGCTGATTGGCGTGAATCCCGGAATAGTGTTGATTTCATTTAAAATTATTCTGCCATCACGATGGTCAATAAAGAAGTCAACTCTCGAATAGCCTCTGCACTCACATATTTTATATGCCTTTTTTGCATAATCCTTTATTTTTTGTTCAACTTCCTCACTTATGTTGGCAGGGATAATCAAAGCCGAATCCTTATCTTCATATTTCGCCTCAAAATCATAGAACTCCTTTGCAGGCCTTATTTCACCCAGAACCTTTGAGGTTTCTGGCTCAAAATTACCCATAACGCCACATTCAACCTCTCTCGCATCAATAGCTTCTTCAATGAGCACCTTATAGTCATGTTCAAAAGCAATCTCAACACCCTTTTTCAATTCATCATTATTTGTTGCTTTTGTCACACCAAAAGACGAGCCTGCAGAAGATGGCTTAATGAAACAAGGAAATCCCAATGTTTTTTCAACCTCTTCGCAATCAAGCACATCACCTTTTTTAAGCTCTATCCATCTTGCCTGCGGTATTCCCGCCTTTTCAAATAAAATCTTTGCAATGCACTTATCCATGCAAACTGCACTACCTATAACACCGCTTCCAACACATGGTATGCCTGCTAATTTGCAAAGTCCCTGAATTGTTCCGTCTTCACCAAATTTTCCGTGCAAAACAGGATAAACAACATCAATCTTTATTTTTTCAACACCGGCATCGGTGAACTTAAGCAGAGCCTTATCTTTACTATCAGGAGAAATAATTGCAGAACAAACATTGCCTTTTTCCCATTCATGACTTCTTATTTTTTCAGTTTCACCCTCATATAGCAACCATCTTCCGTCAAGAGTTATGCCAACAGGGAAAATATTATATTTTTCAGGGTCCATATTGTTCAGCACCGATTCCGCCGAACGCAAGGACACCTCGTGCTCAGGACTCATACCGCCAAACAGGACACAAACATTCAATTTAAGCATTCAAATCCCCTCGTT
>JAZNGL010000077.1:0-3968 GCA_045576435.1 Clostridia bacterium | reverse complement strand
GAAAGGTTTTCGCAAACTTATTTAGTAAAGCGCTTGCATTTTTTTTTTTAGCATATTATATTTAATAGGTAGCCGAATAAACTTGGTTATAAATGATAATTAAATATGGGAGCGTAGCTCAGTTGGTTAGAGCGCATGCCTGTCACGCATGAGGTCGCGAGTTCGAGCCTCGTCGTTCCCGCCATTAACAAAAAATAAAGTCCGCTTGTGGGACTTATTTTTTTGTCAAAAGTTGTGGAATAAAGAGGCGAGAACTCCGCAAGGCAAAGCCTTTGTATTGTTTCAGGACAGATGATTTATTGCGGTTCAAATGATTATTGGCTTTAAAGTTGCTTGTGTCTTGAATTGTAGCGGTCGGAAGTATTCCAAAATAATCATTTCAACTGTACTCAAGAGTCCTCCAGCTGTCCTTTGCTGTCCAAACGTGGACAATTCAGTTTTGATGAGGGTTTGCTAAAATTCAAATGTCGTTTATAAAAATTGCACTTCAAATGATTATTTTGGTACAGGACATTTGAAAAAATACACCAAATTTTTGAAAAAAGTGACAGCGAAAATGAGAAAAATGAAATTAAGTTTGAGAAAAATACGGAACCAAGTTTGAGAAAATTTAGCAACACATTTCGACACAAAGGTCGGAAGTGGTGTTCCAATTTGTTCGAGTCCGAGCTAATGTGTTGCACATGGAAAGTAATTATATAAATATAAAGGAAATCGCAGAGGCTAAAGGGTTAAAGAGTACCCGTTCATTAAGGTTACAAATCAACAAACCCAACAGTCCATATATCGCAAGAGAGGTTGAAGTAAATGGAGGAACTTCCTACGAAATTCTTTATTCAACATTAGAACCTGAGATTCAAGAATTACTTCGTACCGGCGAAACAAAATCAACGGCAATTGTTCCATTAAATCAACCAATAACATTTGTTGCTGAAAGTGCAAAATTAACTGCTTTAGCAAGAGTTGATGTTGTTGTAGCTTTAAAAGAATATCGCAAAAAGTTTAAGACTAAAAAAGAGGCTGATGCAATGTTTCTTGATTTATATAACTCAGGAATGTTTATGCCGAAAGTTTTTAGATATATTGGAACAATATCAATCGGCACTCTTTATCGTTGGGTTAAGGCTTATGAAAAACACGAGACTCACGAATCTTTAATCCCACAATATAAATATAGTAAGCAGGGCGAATACAATACAATTTTAAATGATGAAATGAAACACATCTTTTTGAGATTTTTACTTCATGAAAATAAGTTCTGCGTTGGTAAAGCTATTAAATTAACAAAAGAGATATTATATAGAAAAGGTTACGAATATCTTCCCTGTGATACAACATTCAAAAGATATGCAGAGAATTTTAGAAAGAATCATTATGATGAGTGGATTCTTAAACGTGAGGGAATAAAAGCATATCACGATAAAGTTGAACCATATATTGAAAGAGATATTTCAAAATTAGAAGTTGGCGATGTCTTAATAGCAGACGGACACGTTCTTAACTTCCAAGTAATAAATCCATTTACAGGCAAACCGACTAGAGCAACTCTGGTCGGTTTTTTAGATTGGAAATCAACAGCATTAGTCGGTTATGAAATTATGATGACTGAAAACACCCAATGCATTGCATCAGCTTTAAGAAATGCAATCATTAATTTGGGTATGATTCCAAAGGTTGTGTACCAAGATAACGGAAAAGCATTTAAGTCTAAGTATTTTCAAAACTGCGACTTTGATGAGGAGGGCTTTAACGGGGTGTATGCCAATTTAGGTATCCACTCCGTTTTTGCTAAACCATATAATGCGAGAGCAAAAGTTATTGAACGATTTTTCCTAGAGTTTCAAGAAGAGTTTGAAAAAATGATGCCGTCATACATCGGCACAAGCATTGAAGATAAACCTGCGTGGCTAAAACGTGGCGAAGATTTACATCGAAAAATGCACCAAGCAAACACTAAAGGTTACATTCCAACAGTTCAAGATGCAATTAAATATATTAATTGTTGGATTGAATATCACAATTCAAAACCCTGTCCTAATGATAGGTCAAGAAGTATTCAAGAAGTGTTAAATAGCGTTCAAAAACAAAATATAAATATTAATGTATTGAATGACTTAATGATGAAAACCGAATCTCGATTTATCACAAAGCACGGAATTACATTCTTAAATATGCATTACAGGAGCGAAGCTATTCTTGGAATAAGGGATTCAGTTCATATTAGATATAGTTTATTCGACCTTTCAAAGATCCATGTTTATTCTACAAAGGGCGAATTCTTATGCGTTGCAAAACGTGTTCAAAAAGTACATCCAATGGCAAATGTACTCGGAACAGTTAAGGATATGGAAGAATACAAACAACAATACAAAAAGCAACAACAGATTAAAAATAGGTTAATAAAAACAGTAAAGAAAACATTTGCACCTGAAGAATTGGAAGTTTTAGAAATTGAACACGAACCAATACAAGAAATTGAAAAATTTGAACAACCAAAACCTAAGCGTGAACGCAAATTAACCCCTCGTGAACAACAAATGAACAGACCATTATTTGCAAGTAATTTTGAAAAATATGAGTGGTTAATGAGTAATGGTTGCACCAATTCTGAAGATAGAAAGTGGCTGACGGATTATATCAGAAGTGACGAATATATGAATTTATATGGAGACTAGAAAAATGAAAAATGCATTTGTAAAAACAAAAAACGTGAAAAACTTTGTATCGCTAATGGATAGCTTACAAAAACTTCCACCAAACATTCCAAAGCTCGCATTGGTTTATGGCGAACATGGATTAGGTAAAACCCACTCAATAATATGGTGGGCTACAAGAAACGATGCCGTCTACGTTAGAGCAAATAATGAAATGACACAGGCAGCACTAATGAGAGCAATTGTTGATGAGTTAGGCGAGCGACCACTTTTTATGATGCAGGATAATTACAATATTATATTAAAGCATCTAAAACAAGACCCCAAAATTATAATTGTTGATGAGGTCGATTATTTAATCGGAAACCGAAATGTAATCGAGAGTTTAAGGGATATTCAAGATAATACAGGAACTCCAATCGTGCTTGTTGGAATGGGTGCTGTTGATAAGAAAATCGCACGTTTCAAACACTTTGAGGACAGGCTTTATAAAAAACTGAAGTTTGAACACTTTAATCAAACTGATATTGCTGAAATATTAGAAAAACTGACCGATTTGAAGTTTAGCGAGGGAGCTATTGAATATCTTGCAACACGTACAAACCAATTTAGACAATTGGTTAAATTGCTTGAAAAACTTGAAAAGTTATCAAATACAAACTCAATAAAAGAATTAGACGAATACACTTTGAAAGGATTAATTAATGAAAGAGCAAATATTCAGATTATGCAAAAGGCTGAAAAATTGTACGCTTAATGATTTAGTGCAAATGCTTGAAGTCGATGAGGCTATTATTGAAACGGCTTTGTTATTTTTAGAGCAGGAAGAATCTATATCAATTAAAGACGGGGTTATATCTATTAATGATGCACCGAAACAAAAGAGCAACATTGAACAGAAAAATTTATTCTTAATGAAAGGATATATTAGTGATGAAAAATTTGAGATAATATTGAAATCCTTTTGTTTAGAAATTCCACCACAAAAAACGGCAGTAATAGTTGAGGTGCATCCGAATAGAATTTGTAATTATTATGGGGTTTTTAGAAGATTAATTTATGAAAAACAATTTAAAGAATTAATGCAAAATTTTATGAATAAACCTCAACAGGGTAGATATCGTAAATTCTATGAGAAATATGCATTTTTTTATGTGTACAACAATAAGGTTTTTGTTAGTGAAAAACTTTTAAGAGCGAGTGTTGAAAAGGAATTTAAAAAAGATGAAATTCGAGAATTCAAAAGGATGTATTGTTATCTAGCAAGAGTTGAAAGTCATAATATGAATGAAAAATATATGTTTCATAGATTAG
>JAZNGL010000076.1:0-21533 GCA_045576435.1 Clostridia bacterium | reverse complement strand
TATTCGTCTTTTTGCGACCAATAATAAACAACTGCGTTAGCAAGCGTTTCATCATGATTTCCAAGGCTTGGATGCACTTCCAATCCACCCTGTTTGTTTATTACCATTATATATTCATCCTCATAGAGAATGTCAATATCCAATTTTTTAGGTAAAATTTCGTTAAAGCCTTCAAGATTTTCCGAGACGTCTGCACTTATCAAATCGCCCGAAAAGGCAACATCAACACTTCGGGAAATCTCTCCGTTTTTTCGGAGCCTTCCGTTTAACTTGAGATAAATCATCAGCTTTGACGAAATTTTGAACCTTTTTTTCAATATTTTCTCAATTGTTTTACCTGAATCCTCTGCCGGAACAACATAATCAAGAATCGCCTTCATTAATTTATTTCCTCCAGCATATCCGCAAAATCAGCTATAGACTCAACAAAATATTCAGGGCAATAAGCAAGCAAAACATCGTGTGGGGTCACAGAATATTTCACTGCACAGAGTTTTGTTCCCGCCGCTCTTCCCGCCAATAAATCGAACTCGCTGTCACCAACATAAATTGTTTCCTCCGGCAAAACCCCAAGCTTTTCACAACCACATAAAATCGGTTCAGGCTCAGGCTTAACCTTGCTTGTATCCGCAGGTGTTACAATAAAATCAAAGGTGTTTTCAAGCCCCATAATTTTAAGACCTCTGTTAACAAGTTCTAATCTTTTTGACGTTACAACACCAACGAGATATCCTTTCTCGATTATCCTTTTAACGCCCTCAACCGCGCCATCAAAAGCTTTCACAACCAAATCGTGCCTTGCTTCATTATATTCACGATAGATTTTATAGAGCCTTTCTCCAATTTCACCATATTCCATCAGTGAAATATACAGAGGTCTGCCATAAAGCTTCAAAATCTCATCCATGGAAATTTCTCGTCCCAAAACCTCTTTGAAGGCATAGCGATATGAATCAAAAATAAGATCATTTGTATTTATTAACGTTCCGTCAAAATCAAACAAAACAGCCTTTATCATAAGCATCAACCTCTTAAATTTTTATTTTAACTCCATATTTTTTAAGCCAATAATCAAGCTGAATAATATAGCCATATAGTTGCGGCGTTGCCATTAACTGTCCGAACCATGGCTTTGCATAATCTGATGGCTTGCTCATCAATTCAAAAATATATTCTTCGTTTATTAAATCGCAAACCGCAGAATTTTTATCCGAGAAAATTTCAACAACACGCTGAGCAACCATATCCTCATATTCAGGATTATGAGTCTTCGGGAACGGGCTTTTTTTGCGCCAGAGAATATCTTCAGGCAAAATCTCATTGAACACCATTCTCAAAAGTCCCTTTTCACGCTCGTTATATGCCTTGAAATTCCACGGCACATTCCATATATATTCAACCAATTTATGGTCGCAAAACGGCATTCTGATTTCAACGCCACAGTTCATTCCAATTCTTTCACTGCGCGCACCCAACGAAAACATAAACCAATTAAGGTTAAGATGTGCAATTTCTCTGCGCCTTTTATCCTCTTCGTTATCGTCTGCGCATCGGGCAGTCATCAACACGGAATTATCATAGCTTGAATATATGTGTTGTGATATTTCATCAGGACTTAAAAAGCTCGGGTTAACAAGGTTTCTTCGCATATCAATGTTCTTTGCCCAAGGAAAGATTTTTGCATCAAAATCTTCTTTTCTATGGAACCATGGATATCCTCCAAAAACCTCATCTGCACACTCGCCCGAAATTGCACCGCTGAATTCGTTGCCCATCTCTCTGCATAAAAAATAAAGCGACGAATCAACGTCTGCCATCCCCGGCATATCACGGGCATCAACCGCATCGGTAAGTAAAGAAAACAGAGCATCATTATCAACCTCAATCGTATGATGCTTTGTGTTATATGTTTCTGACATCAAACGGATATAATCATCATCTGCAGACGGTTGATATTCTGTTGGCTTAAAAAACTCATCATTTCCCGAATATTTTAAAGAAAATGTATTTATTCCATAGCCATATTTTTTTGCCGCCATAGCAACAATTGCACTCGAATCGAGTCCGCCCGAAAGAAAATAACACATTCTTCTGCCCTTTTCCTCAAGCTGAGAATTAATCGCAGAAAACGTCAGTTTCTTCGCGTTTTCAAGGCATTCATCAAAGCTCTCCTCAAATTTTTTCGATTCAAGCCTCCAATAACAATATGTATTAAAACCGTTTTTATTATACGTTGCACAGTTGCTTGGCAAAATTTCATAAATATCCTTAAAAATTCCGCTTCCCTGAACCTGAGCCGGTCCAAGCCCCAGAACCTCACAAATGCCCTTTTTATCAAGCACAGCATCAATTTTGGGATGTGCTAAAATTCCCTTTATTTCCGAAGCAAAAATAAGAGTGTCGCTCAAAATCGTGTAATATAACGGTTTTATTCCAAACCTGTCACGAGCTAAAAACAATTCATTTGCCGCCTGATTCCAGATTGAAAAGGCAAAAATTCCATTTAATCTTTGAACGCATCCAACCCCCCATTTTATATATGCCGCCAGAACAAGCTCTGCATCACTTGGGGAGTCAAGCAATATTCGTTCTTTTTTTAGCTCTGTTTCAAGCTCCTTTGCATTATAAATGAGCCCGTCAAAGCATATTGTGTATTTTACACCGCCAATTTCTCTTGAAAGTGGAAGTTCCTCTCCCAAAATACGTTCCGTGCATGCAAAAATAGCTGAACCGCAGTCTTCAACTTGGGGAACACTTCCTCCTCGGCGCATTTGCACTTCTGCCATAAGCCGAGCATTTTTAAATTCCGAAGATATTTTTCTATTAAGATTTACTATACCTGATAAACCTGACACTTACCATCCCTCCTAAAATATTCCTTAAATATTATATGAAATCATTTCAGGAGTTGTTCCAATCATTAATAGAACACCGCAACAGGTTCTTCAGGCTCAGAGGTCATTGCATAGTCTTTAAGATATAACACCGGTCCTTCGCCTTTATATAATTTATGCTTTTCAATTCTGACCTCAACCGTCACAGAAAGCCAATCGCCCTTTTGCATCTGAGGTTTTCTGCCCTTGCAGATTATCCCTTTATATGCAATGTCATCTGCGCAACACGTCATAACGTGTCTGCCAATGATAAAACAATCTTCAGGCATTCTTTTATCAATAACAATAATTCCGGTGAATTTAACAGTTTTCCTGTCATATTTGGGCATTTCCTCAACCAAATCCCGATACCAGAGTGCATAGTCCTTCACTGCAACCTCAATAATCGGCGCTTCAATATCAAATGGTAATGGGTCCTCAATGTCGTCATATTCAATTTCACCGTTTTCAAACTCATATATAATATCACATCTTCTGCTTATTCCACGGACAATTTTGTGAAGAGCCTCCTTGTTAAAGCCCTCCTTGCAACGATTAAACACCGCAAGTTCACAGTTCTGAAGCTTTTCCACCACCAGATTTCTCATATTTGCATTATATGCCTCAATGGTGTTTGAATCCATGAATGTGATTTCCTGATATATAATCCAATCATTCGGGATGCTTGAATATAAAAGAGGGAGTTGCCACATGCCGTTATATTCAATGATAATTCTCTCTGCCTTATGTTTTTTGCATAGTGAACGCAGATTATTTGTTGTTATCATTGAAATATCATCTATCTTCTCAATAAAAATATTCTTTTCAGAAAGCTCAGACTCATTAAATTCAATTTCGCCTTCTTCACATAACAAAAATAAGGTTCTTTCACCGCCACTGAACCTCTCGTCATTAAGCGTTTCTTTTATAAATGCAGACTTTCCCGCATCAAGAAACCCCGTGAACAAATATACCGCGATTTCCATAACAATCAAGACCTTTCTGCTTTTTATTTGCTCTTAACACCAAAAAGCTTTTCAACCTCTTCTTTATTTAAATCTGCACCAATAACGCACAAACGTCCAACAACATCTGCTGAGCCAAATCTGACATCGCTTTCGCCCGGAACATAATCAAAGTGTATCCATTGCCCGTCTGTTGATGCAACAATACCCTTTGCACGAAGAATTGTTCCATATTTACCCGAATCATCAAACTCTTCAAGAGCATGATTAATTTCTTCTTTAGAATACGCTTTGGCAGTTTCAACTCCCCAGCTCGTAAACACCTCATCTGCATGGTGATGATGATGGTCATGTCCGCAACAACATTCTTCGTCGTGCCCGTGATGATGGTCATGTCCACAACAACATTCTTCGTCATGCTCGTGATGATGGTGGTCATGTCCACAACAACATTCTTCTTCATGCTCGTGATGATGATGGTCATGTCCGCAACCGCATTCTTCGTGATGTTCATGATGATGATGGTGGTGATGTTCATGCTCAAGCTCCTCAATTGTTGCCTTAAGCGTTCCCGCACCTTCCATAGCCTCTGCAATCTGTTTTCCGTTAAGCAGTTCCCATGGTGTTGTAACAATCACTGCATCACTGTTTTTTTCGCGTATCAAGTTGATACACTCGGTAATTTTTGCCTCATCCATATTTGTTGTATGGCTGAGAACAATGCATCGTGCACTTTCAATCTGGTCGTTATAGAATTCACCAAAATTTTTCATATATATTTTGCACTTTTTCGCATCAACAACAGCCGTAAAACTGCTAAGCAAAATTCTTTCGCTATCAACAGCTGAAACCGCCTTAATAACATCACTCAACTTACCAACGCCTGATGGCTCAATTAAAATTCGGTCCGGCTCAAGCTCACTGAGCACCTTTTTGAGTGCTTCGCTGAAATCGCCCACCAAGCTACAACAAATGCAACCCGAATTCATTTCGGTTATCTCAATTCCGGCATCCTTCAAAAATCCGCCATCAATGCCGATTTCACCAAATTCGTTTTCAATCAGAACAACTTTTTCACCAGCATATGCCTCAGAAATCAACTTCTTAATAAGCGTGGTTTTTCCCGCTCCCAAAAATCCTGAAAAAATATCTATTTTTGTCATATCATCATTTCCTTTCATATATTTCAAATGAAACTATCTTATCATCTCATCTTGATGACCGATTGCTTTGTGCGATTTAATAATCAAATCAACCTCATCAATAGAACTGATTGACATATCTCCAAGGACAGTATTTTTTATTGCACTGAGAGCATTTCCATAAGCCATTGCTTTTTCAATATCTCCGCTCGAAAGAATTCCATAAAGAACGCCTGCAACATACGCATCACCGCTTCCAACTCTGTCAATCACTTCAATGTTTTCATAGTGCGGCTCCTCATAGAACTTACCATCATAATATATCCGTGAACCAAAATTATGCTTTGTCGGGCTAACAACCTCTCTGCGGGTTGTTGCAACAATTTTGCAGCCATATGTTTCGGCATAACCCTTCATTATTTCATCTAGAGTTCCCGTTCTTTGCAACATTCTTCTTGAGGTTTCTTCCGAAACAAACAAAATATCAACAAGCGGAAGAATTTTTTCAATCACCGCGCGTGCTTCTTCTTCACTCCAAAGAGCCGCACGATAATTAACATCAAAACTTATTGCAACACCATTGCGTTTCATCATTTTTATCATTTCCAAAGCTGTCTCTCTCAGGTTTAAATCCAAAGCCAACGAGATTGAGCTGATATGGAAAATTCTTGTTCTTTCATATATTTCGTCATCAATTTCCGAAAGCCTTAAAGAGCAAACTGAGGCACCTGCTCTGTCATAAACAACTGCAGACTTTCTTGGAAAAACTCCGCTTTCATAATAATAGATACCTAATCTTTTTTTATCGCTATCGTCCCAAACAATATAATCATCGGAAACATTTCCGTAGCGGATACGTCTTGCAATAAAGTGACCAAGCTTATTTTTAGGAAGCTTTGTAACAATAGCCGTTCTTATTCCTAAATTTGCACTGCCAGATGCCACATTAAATTCCGACCCGCCACAATTCTTTTCAAATATTTCGCTCTGCGATATTTTGTCTTTGTTTGGTGCAGAAAGTCTCAGCATAACCTCGCCAAAACCAATAAGGTCAAAATCCGCTTCTTTTTTTATAAAGTCCACAACTCTCATCCTTTCATTTTTCTAGTCACTACATCTCATAACAAGCAAATATCCTGAATCAAAGGTTATTTCAGCAAAATCCGCATCATCAAAACAATTACTGCTTGCCTGAACCTTGCCGCATTCAAGATTGATTCCACTTGCCTCGTATCTGAGACCTTTTATCGAAAGATTTCTCACCTCTCCGCCATACGGAAAAAATGAAATATATTTCTTATCGTTCGGATAAAGACGAAACCCATCCTTTTTCATGGTGATTTCATTTTTTTCGTCAATAAGAAAACCACTTGCACCCAAATCACAAATTTTTTTCAACAAACAAAAATGTGAAAATTCATGGTCAAGTCTTTTGCCAATACCGCCAAGAATGACAATTTTATCGCATCCACGGCTGATTGCAAGTTCAACCGCAAGGTCGGTGTCTGTGTTATCTTTTCTTGTTGGATATGTGATTTTTTCTTCAGTATTAATTTCTTCGCCATTCATCGAATCACCGTCGCCAAGCCACACATTCGGCTTAATTCCAAGCTTTTTCGCATGCTTATAGCCACCATCTGCACAGATAATCAAGCTGTTTTCAAAATCAAAATCCTTCAAAAAATCATAATTCTCAATTTTTGACGAACAAAAGATATAACACCTCACAGTGCTTTTGACCTCATTTCTGCAATAATTTCTTTGATATCATCAGCCTTGAAAACTGCAGAACCTGCAACAACAACGTTTGCACCATTGCCAACAGGTTGAGCAATATTCTTTGCAGAAATTCCTCCATCAACTTCAAGCTCGATTTCAAGCCCAAGCTCATCAAGCATCTTTCTTGCAGCTGCAATTTTTGAGTTCATTGCCTCCATATATGACTGGCCACCAAAGCCCGGCTCAACCGTCATAATAAGCAAAAGGTCATATTTATGAATATATTCTCTCACCTTTTCAATATCTGTTCCCGGCTTAATGGAAATTCCCGCTTTAACGCCAAGACCATGTAAAAAATCTGCCATCTCAGACGGAGAATCAACCGCCTCTTCGTGTATTGTTATGATATCTGCACCTGCTTCTGCAAAATTTGGTGCATATTTTTTAGGGTCAGAAATCATGAGATGCACATCAAAAACAATGTCTGAAACTTTTCTCATTGCCTTAACAATATCCGGTGAAAAGCTCAAGTTTGGAACAAAGTGTCCGTCCATAATGTCAATATGCAAATATTCAGCACCTGCCATTTCAACTCTCTTTATTTCCTCACCAAGACGCATCGGGTCTGCCGCAAGTATTGATGGTGCAATTTTAATTTTCTTGTTCATAATTAATTCTCCTTATCTTTTACCATTTCTTAATTGATTTTATTTCATCATATAAAAGCTTATAGCTTTCGTGTCTTGATTTTGAAATTTTGCCACTTTCAACTGCTTCAATCACAAGGCATCCCGGTTCTGTTGTGTGACTGCAATCTAGGAACTTACAGCCGTCCGTATATTCATTAAATTCCCTGAACATCCTTGAAAGAGCGTCAAGTGGCACTGTGTTTATATCAAATGAGCTAAAGCCCGGCGTATCAATAATATAACCGCCAAACGGAAGTGCAACAAGCTCAGAATGTCTTGTTGTGTGCTTGCCACGTTCAACGCGAGAGCTAACCTCACCCGTTTCAAATATTTCTTTGTTTAGCATCAAATTTAGAAGACTTGATTTTCCAACCCCCGAATTTCCTGCAAAAACGGTTATTTCATCCTTCAAGAACCGTCTCAGTTCATCGGTGTTTTCATTTTGTGTTGCGCTTAGTTCAATAACATCAAACCCAGCATTTCGATAAATTTCTGTAATTTCACGTTCATCTGATAGATCTGATTTGTTAAAACAAATAACAATTTTAAGTCCGATAAACTCTGCCGAGGCAATAAGCTTATCCAGTATATATGTATTAGGGCGTGGATTTTCAAACGCTACAACAACCGCCATCTGTGTTACATTTGCAACAGCAGGACGAATGAGTTGATTTTTTCGTTCCTTTACAACAGAAACAACACCTGTTTTTGGATTTTCCCTATTAAGCTCAATTTTAACACTGTCACCAACCAAAGGGGTGAAGCCTTTTTTTCTGAAAACACCTCTGGCTCTGCACTCAATAACTCCGTCTTTAGTGTTAACATAATAAAAACCGCCAATACCCTTTGTTATCACGCCTGATATTAAATCCATAAGGTTTTTAACACATCCTTCTACCATCATTTAACAGATTTTGCGGACATAACCAAACTATGCCCGCAAAAATTCTTAATGCAATTTAATCGTTCTTTTTTGTTGTGAAACACCATCATAGAGTATCTCAACAGTAACCTCATCGGCAGTACTCTCAAGCTTAACAACATCGCTCTTATTCTTTGCAAGATTAACACTATGCTGGATTGTTCCATTAACCTTAACCTGAACTAAAGCACTGTCTTTGTTTCGAGGACCATAAATTGTGAGCATTGCACTTTTCTTTTCAGCAGGTGGCTTTTGCTCTGTTTTTCCGCTATCAGTGTTATTGTTGGATGGCTTTTGAGGTGGTTTTGAAACGTTTGTGTTATCATTTTCGTTATTCGTCTGTGTTTCATTTTTGCCATCTTCATTTTCAGGACCTTTGCTAACATAGAATGTTATCTTGTCGCCCTTTCTCACAGATGTTCCTGCGGTTGGCTCCTGACGAATTATTGAGCCAATCGGGAATTCATCACTGAATTCATCAATGAATTCTGCCTTTAAATCAAGCTCCTTAATTTCAAGTTCAACCTCTCTTGAATCTTTATATCTTGTGTAGTTTTTAAGCGAAATTCTTGATGAACCTTCACTAAGGTCAACCATAATAACAATCTCTTCTCCGCCCTTTACCTTACTTCCAGCTTCAGGCTCTTGAGAAAGAATTGTTCCTTTTTCTTTATCACTTTCAATATATTCATTCTTAACAAAGCTGAATTTTGCATCTTTATATTCTTTGACGGCATCCTCATAAAGCATTCCCACAACTTCAGGAATTTCAACATTTTCATTCTGCTTAACCAAGCTGCCAATACCCGTTATTGAAAGAAATGCAAACGAAATCAACCCAATAATCAAAAGAGCACAAACTATTGCCACTATGATAACACGTCTCTCTTTTTTCTTATCTACATCAGATACGCGAGATGTTGGCTTTTTCTTTTTAGTCATAACTTCTTTCTCCGTTTCTTTTTCAGATATTTCAGCGTCTTCACTTTTTATAACCGGCATTTTTATTGTTTGACCCAGGTCATTTTCATCTGTTTTCTCAACATTTAAAGCACGCAACGGGTCATCAAGCACTCCTTGCAAATCTGCAATCACCTCAGAAACACTTTTATGGCGAGATGAAACCTCTTTTGAAATCATTTTAAGCACGATTTTCTCAAGTGTTAGTGGAATGCTGATGTTGTGTTCTCTGGGCGACTTTGGTGCCTCCTGAATATGCTTTATTGCAATTGTCACGGGGCGGTCACTATCAAACGGCACAGTTCCCGTCAACATTTCATAAAGCACAATTCCCAAAGAATACATATCTGAACGTTCATCAGTATATCCGCCTCTTGCCTGTTCAGGTGAAATATAGTGAACAGAGCCAATTGCACAATCATCACATGTCATGGTTGTCTGGACATTTGCCCTGGCAATACCAAAATCCGTTACTTTCATAACACCATCAGGTGTCATAATAATATTATGAGGTTTAATATCACGATGTATTATTGAATTTTTATGCGCTTGCTCAAGACCTTTTGCAATCTGTATCGCATAGTCAACTGCTTCACGCCACGGAATCAGATGTTTTTTGTCGATATATTCCTTGAGTGTTTCACCCTCAACATATTCCATAACAATATAGTGAAGGTCATTCTCCGTACCAACATCATAAATTGAAACGATATTTGGATGTGCAAGACTTGCTGCGGCTTGCGCCTCTACGTTAAATCTGCGGACAAACTCCAAGTCATTTTGCAGTTCAGGACGCAAAATCTTAACTGCAACAAATCTGTTGAGCAATTGGCATTTTGCTTTATAAACATATGCCATTCCACCGCTTCCTATTTCTTCAAGCAATTCATATCTGTTTGCAATAACTTTTCCGGTCAAATTCATAAAATCCCCTCCTCGTTAAACCTTGCAGCAACAACGGTTATATTATCAAATCCCCCAAAATCATTTGCTTTTTCAATCAAACCTTCAACTGCAAGCTTTATATCTTTTGTGTTTTCAAAAAAGATTCTGATTTCTTCTTCGTCAAGCATTTCTGTTAGTCCATCACTACAAATGAGAATAATGTCTCCCACAGCAGCTTCATATTCATAAAAGTCTGCATCAACATATTCCTCAGTTCCAAGCGCCCGCGTTATGATGTTTTTATCAGGATGCATCTTTGCTTCATCACGAGTTATTGTTCCACTCTGAACAAGTTGTTCAACAACTGAATGGTCAACCGTTATTTTGTGAATTTCATTTTTAGAAATCACATAAGCTCTGCTATCACCAATATTGGCAATCTTAATATTTGTGTCGTCAAAATATGCAACAACGGTTGTCGTTCCCATTCCCGCATGAGCCAGATTTTTAATCGACATTTCATAAATTTCGGAATTTGCAAGGTCAATTGCCTCCGCAATGTTAAGGTTAATATCCTTTCTGCTGCTGTTCTTATCAAGTTCAAGAAGCTCCCTTGATATAATCTCCACCGCATTTTTGCTGGCAACCTCACCTGCATTATGACCGCCCATTCCATCGGCAAGCACACAAAAACCATGAGCTTTGCCATTTTCAAAGCCACAGATTTTATAGCTATCCTCATTCAGCTCACGTTTTTTTCCAACATCCGTCAAGCCATATACTTCAAGCATCATAATCCACATCACTACCTTTCCGTCTCCAATATATGAACACAAGTGCTAAAAGCCTTTGCTATATTGTCTTTTCCTTCTGATTTCTTAACTGACCACACGCCGCATTAATGTCGCTACCCATCTCGCGTCTTATTGTTGCGGTTATTCCACGCTCTGAAAGTCGCCTTTCAAAGCTTTCAATTCTTTTTCTGTCGCTTTTGTCAAAACCCGTTTCCTTAACCTTATTAACAGGAATCAGATTAACATGGCAAAGCTTACCACGAATTAAATCTGCAAGTTCATCCGCCTCGGCAATGCTATCGTTCACCCCTGAAATAAGCGTATATTCAAACGAAATTCTTCTGCCTGTTTTTTTGATATAATAATCACACGCCTCCATAAGTTCGGCGATTGGATATTTCTTGTTTATCGGCATTATCTCTGAGCGTCTCTTATCATTTGGCGCATGTAGAGAAATAAGGAGCGTTATCTGCAGTTTTTTATCTGCAAGCTCTTTTATTTTCCCAACCAATCCGCAGGTTGAAAGAGAAATATGCCGTTGTCCGATGTTCAGACCGCTTGGGGTGTTCACAATTTCAATAAACTTAAGTACATTTTCAAAATTATCAAGAGGCTCACCAATGCCCATCATCACTATGTTTGAAATTCTCTGTCCCAAATCCTTTTGAACACACATCACCTGGTCAACAATCTCGCCCGCAGTTAAATCACGTTCCTTGCCTTTAAGCGTTGATGCACAAAACCTGCATCCCATGCGGCATCCAACCTGAGATGAAACACAAATGGTATATCCATGCTCATATTTCATGAGAACCGATTCAATAAAATTCCCATCTTCTAATTTTAACAGATATTTACGTGTTTCGTCAATCTTTGAGACAAATTTTTCTTCAATTTTTATTTTTCCGATGTATGCAATCTCAGAAAGTCTCTCTCTGAAGGATTTTGAAAGATTTGTCATTTCATCAATTTCTTCAATGCCCTTATAAATCCATTCAAAAATCTGTTTCCCTTTGAATTTTGCTTCACCCTCACTGACCGCAAGTGCCATCAGTTCGTCACACGTCAAGCTTTTGAGGTTAATTTTCATATTTTACTCCTTTAGCATTTTGCAGATATAAAATCCGCTCCTACCTGTTTCATCTGTTAAAAGTTGATTTTCAGAAACTATTTTAAACTCTTTATGCTCCTTTAAAAAGCTCTCAATTCTCATTCTGTTTTCCTCAGGGAGTATCGTGCAGGTGCTATAAACCAAAGTCCCGCCATGCTTCAAATAGCTTGCTGCCGTTTCAAGAATTTTCTCCTGAATTTTAGTAAGCTCTGCAATATCCTCAGCTTCCCGACTGAATTTTATATCAGGCTTTTTATGAATAACGCCAAGTCCCGAGCATGGCACATCCGCAAGCACCTTGTCCGCCTTTTCAATGAGAATCTCATCAACCTCACATGAATCACCAAGTCTTGCATCAATAATGTCAATACCCAAACGCTTTGCAGCATTTTTAATAAGCTCAATCTTGTGTTCAAATATATCAAACGCAATTATTTTGCCCTTATTCCCCATCATTTCTGCCATTGAACAGGTTTTTCCGCCAGGTGCGGCACACATATCGATAACCGTTTCATTTGCCTTTGGCGAAAGTTCAAGCGTTGCCATATATGACGAAATATTCTGCAAAGAATAAAATCCGTCTTTATATGCTTTGGAATGATTAACACTCAATCCGCCATCAACGAACATGCAGTTTTCCAATTCTGGAACATCTCTATAAGTAATCCCTTCACCGTCCAGAATAGTTTTAAGCTCCGCCTTTGTTGTTTTAAGCGTGTTAACCCTTATGGTCGGTGAATGTGCTTTTCTGTTTTCTTGAAAAAGTTCTTTGCACTTTTCCTCTCCATATTCTTGAATTATTTTTTCGGTCATCCAAAGCGGATATGAATATTCAATTGAAAGTTGCTCTGCAAAGCTTCCCGTCTTTGGAAACTCAAAATTATTCTTTTCTCTGGAAAAGCTCCTCAAAACTCCATTCACGAATCCCGAGCCTGCCTTATGTGAATATCTTTTTGCAAGCTTCACAGCTTCGTTGCAAACTGCACTATGCGGAATTTTGTCCATATAAAGCATCTGAAAGACGCCCATTCTCAAAATATTCAGAACCCACGGTGAAAGCTTTTTGAGGCGTATTTTTGAAAACCTTGATATAACATAATCAATCGCAATTCTGTTTGAAACAGTTCCATATATAAGCTCGGTTACCAAAGCTCTGTCTCGGGAATCAAGTTCAGCACCGCCAAGCGCCTCAGAAAGCGCCGCATTCACATATGAGCCATTAATATCAATTTCATAAAGTGCCTTTAAGGCAAGTTCTCTCGCAGTCATATTTTTCTCTTTTCTTTAGTCTCGGTTTCTGCCAACACCCGTAATCGCAAGCAATCTCAAAAGGTTTGCAATCGCAACAATCGTTGCCGCAACATAGGTCATTGCCGCCGCACTTAAAACTTTTCTTGATGCGGAAAGCTCATCACCATCAAGAATAACATTGTCACCCAGAGTTTTAAGAGCTCTTCTTGATGCATTGAATTCAACGGGCAGAGTTATTATCTGAAACAAAACAACCGCCAAAAACATCAGCACTCCGATAGTCGCAAGCTTTGAAAAACTCATGATTATTCCCAGAATTGCCAAAGGCCACGCAAGATATGATGCCACCTGAACAACAGGGACAATTGCATTTCTCACCTTAATCGGCGAATATCCCTCTGCGTGCTGGATTGCATGCCCAACCTCATGTGCCGCAACTCCGATTGCCGCAACAGATGTGCTGTCGTGTGTTACATCGGATAACCTGACAATATTGGTTTTAGGGTCAAAATGGTCTGTCAGATTTCCGCCAACCCTCTCAATGCTCACATTCTGCAATCCGTTCATATTAAGAATTTTTCTTGCAACCTGAGCTCCCGTATATCCACGGCGGTTTCCAACATTTCTATATTTGTTAAAGGTTGAGTTGACCTTAGATTGTGCATACATTGCAAACAAAAGTGCAGGCATAACAAGAATTATATATGTCATGTCAATTCCATAAAAATATCCCATTTTCAAAAACCTCCAAATAAAATATTATTTATTATCCCAAAATTGTGCCGTTTTTAACCGTATGTCCATTAAGATATGCAGAAACATCCATTCTTTTGCTACCGCTGAACTGTATCTCTTTTAAAACGATAGTTTTTTTATCACCGCATAAAACCTCAATTCCATCAGGCGTTGCGCTCAGAATTTCACCAACTTTTCCGTTTTTATTCTCGCCTCGCACTGCGCTATATATCTTGAGCTTTTCATCAAGATATAATGTGTGTGCAACGGGCCATGAGTTCATTCCACGAATGAGGTTGATTATTTCGTCTGAATTTTTGTTCCAATCAATCTCCGCAAGCTCCCTATTTATCATGGGTGCATAGCAAGAAAGACTGTCATCTTGTTTTTGCGGGGTTATTGTTCCTTTTTCAATGCCATCAATTGTCTCAATAAGGAGGTCTGCACCCATCATCATCAATCTATCATGAAGCTGGTCGGCAGTTTCATATTCGCCAATTTCTGTCTCGCATTTAAGAAGCATATCTCCCGTATCAAGTCCTTTTTCCATCAGCATCGATGTTATTCCCGTTTTTTTCTCGCCATTTATCACCGACCACTGAATCGGCCCCGCACCTCTATATCTGGGGAGCAGCGATGCATGCATGTTTATGCAACCATACTTTGGATAATTCAGAATATATTCAGGAAGAATTTTTCCATATGCCACAACAACAATCATCTCAGGTGCAAGGCGGTTTAAAGTATCAAGAAACGCACCATCTTTCAACGTTTCAGGCTGAAAAACCTCCGCACCATAATTTTCTGCAACAACTTTAACCGGAGGCGGCATTAACTTATGCCCACGTCCTGCCGGCTTGTCCGGTTGTGTCACAACTCCGCAGACCTCATGCCCTTTTTTAAAAAGTATTTCAATGCAAGGCACTGCAAACTCCGGTGTTCCCATAAACAAAATTCTCATATTTTTCTCCGTTCTGATGCCAAATTTTAATTCTATTCCGTTTCAATCCATCTTTCAACATATTCCATGAACATGCGTCCGTCAAGATGGTCAAGCTCGTGGCAGAAGGCTCTTGCAAGAAGTTCTTCGCCCGTATATTCACTCCACTCGCCTTTTCTGTTCTGTGCCTTGATTTTCACCTTTTGAGGACGTGTTACCTCGCCAAACTTTCCAGGATTGCTGAGGCATCCCTCAGCACCTGTTTGCTCACCTTCAACACTTATTATTTCAGGATTAACCAGTTCATAAGGTTCACCGTCAATATCAATCACAACAACGCGCCTTAAAACTCCAACCTGAGGTGCAGCAAGTCCAACACCGCCCGAATCATATAGCGTGTCAAACAAATCTTCAATCAAAAGCTCAAGTCGGTCATCAAACTTCTCAACCGTTCTGCATTTTTTTGTTAAAACATCGTCTCCAACCTTAACTATATTTCTTATTGCCATGTTTTTTTCCTCTCTATTCTTAATACATATTAACAGGGTTTATATCAATGCTTAAATAAGTCTTATATTTCCCATTTTCGTGTTGTTCATAAATTTCCCGCAAAATCTCCGCTACCACATCACAATCCGTACATTTAATAAGCAATCTGTATCTGAAATTATTCTTGATTTTTGCAACAGGTGCGGGAACGGGACCAATCATATCCAAAAGCTCCTCATGTGACTTTTTAAACGTCTTCAGGGTGCCCGAAATATCCGTTATTCTTTCCGAAACCTCATTTTCATCCTCACCGGTCACCATAATACATATTATGTCACAAAACGGCGGATAATTCAACCTTTTTCTTTGTAATATTTCATTTTCATAAAAAGCAGTATAGTCCTGAGCCTTTGCAAGACGAATTGTTGAATTAAACGGTTGATAGGTCTGTATTATTGCACGCCCTGCCGTTTCACCTCTTCCGGCACGTCCGCAGACCTGTGTGAAGAGCGAAAAGCTTCTCTCGTTTGCCCTGAAATCATCAAGAGCAAGAGCTGTGTCTGCCGCAAGAATTCCAACCAGCGTCACCTCATGAAAATCAAGTCCCTTTGTCACCATCTGTGTTCCAAGCAGAATATCCGCATTTCCGTTTGCAAATTCGTCAAGAATCTGCTCATGCCCGCCTTTTTTCGACGTGGTGTCTGTGTCCATTCTGATAACCTTTGCTTCAGGGAACAAAGCCTTAAGTTCCTCTTCAATCCTCTGTGTTCCCGTGCCGAAATATTTCACATATTTTGAGCCGCATGACGGACACACAGAAACATTTTTTTGAGTATAGCCACAATAGTGACACGAAAGTGAATCAATTTTTTTATGATAGGTGAGTGCAATACTGCAATCAGGACAGTTAATAACCTCGCCACACTGTCTGCATGAAACAAAGGTTGAATAGCCTCGTCTGTTAAGGAACAGAATGGTTTTTTGGCGATTTTCAATATTTTTCCTGATTTCCCTTTGCAGTTTCAAGCTTATTGGTGAACGATTTTTGTTTTCAAAAAGTTCACCTCTCATATCAACAATTTCAACCTCAGGAAGCGCCGCATCATTATAGCGCTTAGTCATCTCAAATAAATTATATTCACCCATCTTTGCCCGATAATATTCATTAACCGATGGAGTTGCCGATGCCAAAAGAAGAATTGCACCATCCGTCTCTGCACGTTTTGTTGCAACATCTATCGCATGATATCTCGGTGCAGTCTCGGATTTATAACTGTTTTCGTGCTCCTCGTCAAGAATTATTATTCCAATATTCTTAAATGGTGCAAAAACTGCTGACCTTGCTCCAACAACAACGCGAACCTCACCATTTTTGATTTTGTTCCATTGGTCAAATCGTTCTCCGTTTGAAAGCGCACTATGAATTACTGCAACACTGTTTCCAAATCTGCCAACAAACCTTTGAACCATCTGAGGTGTGAGTGAAATTTCAGGAACAAGCATAATTGCATTCTTCCCCTTCTCAAGCACCCTTTCAATTGCCTGCAAAAACACCTCTGTCTTTCCGCTACCTGTTACTCCGCGGAGCAAAAGCTTTTCACCTTTGTTTTTATCAATACATTCAAAGAGATGGTCAATCACCACTTTTTGCTCATCTGTTGGGGTGCATGCAACCGTTTTTTCATATTTCTCCTCATCAAATGCAGGACGGTCAACCGCCTCATCCGCAACGCTGATATATCCAATTTCTTCTAAAGCACGCACTGCATCATAGCTTCCGCCTTTTTCCTTTATCACCTTTGCAAGCGGGAGAGACGGAAACATTATCAGACTTTCAATAATTCTTGCTCTTGCAACCGCACCTTTTTTTCTCAGTTGCTCTGCCACCTCAAATGCCTCATCATGCCCTATTTTAAGGTAAACCATCTTCATTTTTTTAGCTTGCATTCCGCTTTCCATCCCGGGCGGTGTTGCAAGCTTGATTGCCTGATAAAGCGAGCAAAAATATTTTTTGCTTATCCAGAAACACAAATCCAGAATCCATGGTTCACAAACAGGCTCATTCCCTATGACATCTTTAATTTGTTTTAATGTTTTAAACTCACTTTCCTCCGCAAGCTCAACAACAATTCCTTTAACAAACCTGTTTCCAAAGCCAAACGGTACCGAAACGCGCATGCCAACAGAAACCGCATCGTTTAGTCTTTGCGGTATTTCATAGTCAAAAACCTTGTCGATATTCTGTTCTTTGTTATTCAGAACAACCTTTGCAATCATTTTTCTCTTCCCGTTTTCTTTTAATTTACTAAAATTTAACTAAAATCGGACCACCTCATAAAACGCGCAGTCCGATTACCTCTATTTAATTTGAAGCTTGCGCCTCATATTTTATTTCACCTTTTAAAATTGTCTTTAAAACATTAAACTCATCATCACAAATAACAACATCGGCATCCTTACCAATGTCAAGCGAGCCTTTTTTATTCTGAACACCAATAACTGTTGCAGGATTGAGAGATGCACAATTAACACACTCCCAAAGCGGAATTGATGAATTTTTATATACATTCCATATTCCTTTGTTAATCGGAAGAACACTTCCCGCAACCGTTTTGTCTTCCAAACGACAAACCACGTCACGATATATTATCTTTTTTCCACCCAGAGTATATTCACCAAACGGCAACCCGCCCGCAGGCAAGCAATCCGTGATAAAGCAAAGCTTTCTGCCTTTAAGCTTCCAGATGATATCATAAAGTGCAGGCGACACATGAAAGGTGTCAACGATTAGTTCACAAGACACATCCGAATTAAACACAGCAGTCACAACGCCCGGCTCACGATGGTTAAGCGGCGTCATCGCATTGAAAAAATGCGTAACATGTTTAACACCATTTTTCGTGCTTTCCAATGCAGTTTCATAGTCTGAAGATGTATGTCCCATTGCAACAATGACGTTTGTCTCATTGTTTATTTCCCTTATAACCTCAAAATCTGGACTGTCTTCCTCGGGTGCAAGTGTTATTATTTTGATAATATCAGAATATTCCTTCACAAACTCTGCATCAGGCTTTAAAACATGCGCCTCATCCTGAGCGCCCTTTTTGGAAAGGCTGATGAATGGTCCTTCTGCATGACAACCAAGGATTTCACTGCCCGCCCATGTTTTGCTTTCATCTTTAAGCTTTCTAAGTACCTCCAAGGCACTCTTGATAGTTTTCATATCAACCGTCATTGTTGTCGGCAAATATCCCGTAACGCCGTTTTTCAAGATACCACCCGAAATAATTCTGATTGACTCTTCATCAGCATCGCAAACGTCTTTACCAAGATATCCGTGTATATGTAAATCAATAAATCCGGGCATAACATAGTCACCGTTTGCATCAATTATTTCTGCATTTTCAGGTATACAATCTGTTGAAACAACCCCTTCAATGACGTCAGAAAATAAAAGCACAGAATTTTCAATAATCCCATCCTTCAAAACAATTTTTCCGTTAAGAATTGCCTTCATTTACAGCACCACGTTTCCCATTGCAAAAATGCACTTTTTCAGTTATAATTATACCTTTTTAAGCACTTAATGTCAAGCTAATTTAACGCGTTAAAACAACTATTTTTTCTTTTCAATCTTAATCTTTTTGCCGTCGGCAGTCTGGATATAGGTATTTGACAAAACTCCCGTAAGTGACGCACGAAACGAAGCAATATATTCGTCGCGCAATTGCTTTTGCTCAATTTTTTCGCTCTCTGTTAATCCCTCACTTCTTGATTTTCGTGCAAGCTCATTTATTCTGTCAATCTTTTTCTGTTCCATTTTTAAGTTCCTCTCATTATTTTAATATGTTTTATTGTTTCTATATCACTCCAGAGCCAATGTTATTATTTTCAAGATACAATTTGAATTATAACATAAATATGATTTTAATTCAAGTAAAAAAAACCTCGTCAAAACGAGGTTTTTAAACGCATTATTTATTAAAATGTTTTTTTGTTGTCATTTTTACCACCTTGCTTAATCCGATTACACCAATTAAATTGGGAATCGCCATAAGCCCGTTCATTGTTTCGGAAATACTCCATATTAAATCCAGACTGCCAACGGCTCCAATGAAAACAAATGTTACGTAAATGCACCTATATATCAGCACCGCTTTTTTTGATTTATCGGATAAAAATTCAATGCTGACCTCACCATAATATGCCCATCCAAGTATAGTTGATAGTGCAAAGAATATAGTCGACAAAGTTACTCCTATTCCACCTATACCAGGCAAAATAGAATCAAACGAAGCTATGGAAAGTGCAGAACCAAAATATTGTCCTGTGTTCCAAAGGCCACTTGTAAGAATAACAAGTGCCGACATGGTGCAAATGATTATTGTTGTGAAAAACACTTCAAACATTCCCCAAAGTCCTTGTTTAACCGGGTCTTTTGTGCTTGATGCAGCATGCGCAATAGGTGCACTCCCCAAACCTGCTTCATTTGAAAACACACCTCTTGAAAACCCATAATGCATCGCAACCAATACTCCATATCCCGCTACGCCACCTGTTGCAGCTTTAAAATTAAATGCTTCTTTAAATATAAGCAAAAAGGCTTCAGGTATTTTATTCCAGTTCAATATCAAAGCTATAACCGAGCAAGTTATATAAAACATTGCCATAAACGGAACCAGCTTTTCATTCACCGAGGCAATTCTCCTCATTCCGCCCAAAATTACTGCTACTGCAATAACAGTAAGCACAACACCTGTAATCCACGGTTTTATTCCCAGCGTGCTTTTCAGCGCAATAGCAATTGAGTTTGACTGAGTTGCATTACCCGTTCCAAGACACGCTATCATTGCAAAAATCGAAAACAATATCGCCAGCCATTTCATATTAAGCCCGTTTTTTAAATAATACATCGGGCCACCAACCCATTCGCCTTTTTCATTTTTTTCACGATATTTAATTGAAAGAACGATTTCTGAATATTTTGTAACCATACCCAAAAGAGCACTAATCCACATCCAAAAAACCGCTCCCGGTCCCCCTGAAACAATTGCAGTGGCAAGTCCGGCAATACTTCCTGTTCCTATTGTGCCTGCCATCGCCGTGGCAACTGCCTGAAAGGGGCTGACGCCCGATATATCTCTTTCATGCTGATTTTTTGAAAAAACACCAAATATTGTGTTTTTCATCATATATCCGAATTTACCAAATTGCAAAAAGCCTGTTCTTATTGACAAAAACAACCCTGTTCCTATAAGTAGCGTCAGCATTATAGGACCCCACACAACATCATTTATTGCAGTATTAATTATGTTTATAATTTCCATGTCAAGTCCTCTTTTTTATATGTTTTCTTTATCCGGAAGCAAACTAACATCTCTTTTGTTGGTTGAAAGAACCACAGAAGTTCTCGTAAGTGAAACGCCACTGATTGATTTAATATAATTAAGCATTTCTTCAAGACTTTTTCCACTTCGGGTAACAATCTTCAATATAAAATCAAAATCTCCGGCAATGTAATAACACTCTGCAATTGAACTATTTTTATTAACAAGCTCAACAAATTTCTCATAATACTTTGGATGTTCAAGACTGACATAAATAAACGCTATGAGATCTCTTCCAAGCGCACTTTGATTTATAATAGCAGTATATTGTTCGATAAGTCCTAAATTTTCCAACTTTTTAATACGCTCAATCACAGCCGATGTGGATAAATTAATTTTCGCACCGATATTGGTCGCATTTTCTCTTGAATTTTCCTTTAAACAAGTTAAAATTTGATAATCTAAATCATCCATTTTTCGTCACCCCATTATATGGAATTATACAAAGGATATCCCAAAAAGTAAAGTAATTTACCTGAATTAAGAATTTTTTTTGCATATTTTTTTAATTTCCAAAAATTCTTTTGAAATTACTTTTTGTCAGGGCTATCAGCAAAAAAAAATAATGGCAAAATCAACCTGACTTTTCATTATTTAGTCATCACGTATTTAAATTTTTTGATAATATATTTATGATTATGCCAATAACATAACTAATCATCTATATTTAA
>JAZNGL010000075.1:0-5037 GCA_045576435.1 Clostridia bacterium | reverse complement strand
TGTTGGAATTGCTAATCAATGGTATTTTTTATTCACAGTTGTTATTTTTGGGACATGTGGCGGTGCAGGTGTTTTTACGGCTCAATATTTGGGTGCAAAAGAAAATGATAAGATTCAAAAGATTTTAGGACTCAATTTATTATTGAGTTGTGCAATTGTTTTGATTTTTGCAGTGCCGGCGTTTCTTTTTCCTGAAAAAATCATATGGTTGTTCAGAAAAGATGCAGCGGTAATGGAACTTGGTGGGAGATATTTAAAAATAGCGTGCTTTTCTTATTTGTTTGCGGCGCTTACGGCGGCTTATGATATGAGCCTTTGTTGCACGGAAAAGGCGCACATTCCGTTTATATCCAGATTTGTTGGTTTGTTTGTTAATATATTTGCAAACTGGGTTCTTATTTATGGAAAGCTTGGCTTTTCTGCACTCGGCATTGAAGGTGCTGCGATTGCAACGATTATAGCAAGGGCAACAGAACTTTCAATAATATTAATCTGGGTTTATAGCAAAAAATTTGTTCAGGCGGCATCTTTTGTACAGCTTTTCAAAATACCGCTTAGCATGGTGGTCAGGTATTTTAAGGCAGCGTTGCCTGTTATGCTGAATGAAGGAGCGTGGGCCCTCGGAACAACTGTTTATTCGTGGGTTTTTGCACAACATAGCACAGAGGCGGTTGTGGTTATCACGATTGTGCAAAACATAGAACGCCTATTGTTGGTATTTTTCCATGGAGGCGGAAATGCTGCGGGAATAATGGTTGGAAAGCTTGTTGGTGGCGGAAGAAATGAGGAGGCATATACTGTTTCCAAAAACTTGTGCTTGCTAAACACCGGTTTTTCTCTTTTGGTTTCAGGTGCGTTTTTGTTTTTGAGACCGCTCGCTCTTTTACCATATAATGTCACACCGGATGTTTATAATGAAACAATGAAAATTTTGATATTTACATCAATTCTGATGAACATAAAATCTCTTACGTTTTTATTTATAGTTGGAATTTTTAGAAATGGTGGCGACACAAAGGCGGGCGCAATAATAGATGTCTATTCACTTTGGCTCATAGGGGTGCCGTTGGTTGCGTTTTCGGGGCTTTATCTAAAACTTCCAATTTTTTATGTATATTTAATTATGATGACGGAAGAAGTTGTTAAATTGGCTCTTTGCATCCCGCAGTTTTTGAAAAAGACGTGGATAAAAAATTTGATTAAAGAATAAAATGTTTCACGTGAAACATTTTAAAAAAATAGCAAATATGTATTGTGTTTTTTGAAAAAAGTGGTATAATTATAGCTATAAAGAACGACGTTTTGGAGTGATATTTATGGGAAAGGTTATTGCTATCGCAAATCAAAAGGGCGGAGTCGGCAAAACGACAACGGCGGTAAATTTAAGTGCGTGTCTTGGGAAAAAGGGCAAAAAGGTTTTAATAATTGATATTGACCCCCAAGGAAACACAAGTAGTGGTTTGGGGGTTGACCCAAGAAAAATTGAACAGTCTGTTTATGATTGCGTTATTAATGATGTTCCAATGAGAGAAGTGATTACGAAGACAGAGTTTGATAACCTTTGGATTTGCCCGTCAAACATAAATCTTGCCGGAGCTGAGCTTGAACTTGTTATGAAAGAGAACAGAGAGTTTGTTCTTAAAAAGGCGATTAGTGAAATAAAGCAATTGTTTGACTTTATTATAATAGATTGTCCGCCGTCACTTGGATTAATTACACTTAATTCGTTTACGGCAACCGATTCGGTTCTGGTTCCCATCCAATGCGAATATTACGCTCTGGAGGGATTGAGCCAGCTTACAAATACAATAAAAATGGTTAAAAAACGCTTGAATCCGAAGCTTATGATGGAAGGCGTTTTGCCAACTATGTTTGATGCAAGAACAAATCTTTCAATACAGGTTGTTGACGAGGTTAAAAGGTTTTTTGGAAACAAGGTTTATAGAACAATAATTCCTCGAAACGTCAGGCTTTCGGAGGCACCGAGCTTTGGACAGCCGATTATTGAATATGACAAAAATTCTCGCGGAGCGGAATGCTATATGGATTTAGCCGATGAAGTTATAGAGAGGAATTTAGAATGGAGGGAAAATGCATGACGGAAAAAAAGGCAAAAAAAGGTCTTGGCAAAGGATTAGGAGCTTTTTTTGAGAATGAAGCTGTTGAGGAAGATTTTTTAAATACTGATTTATCTGCGGCTAAAGTTGAAAATGGCGTGAAAACAATAAAAATTAGAGACATAGAGCCAAATCCAGAACAACCAAGAAGAACTTTTGATAAAGAAAAACTGGATGCGTTAGCACATTCTATAGCAGAGCACGGGATAATACAACCGATAGTGGTGAAAAAACGCGAAAACGGAATGTATGAAATTGTTGCAGGTGAAAGACGCTGGAGAGCGGCAAAGCTTGCTGGGCTTAAGGAAGTGCCGTGTATTGAAAAGGAATATTCGGAAAAAGCAACAATGGAAGTTGCGCTCATAGAAAATCTTCAACGTGAGGACCTGAATCCTATTGAAGAGGCCGAAGGTTATAAGCGGTTAATGGAGGCGTTTGGTCTTAAGCAAGAAGATGTTGCTGAAAGAATTGGCAAAAGCCGTAGTGCTATTGCAAACTCTCTCAGACTAAATAACTTATGCGAAAAAGTCAAAGCAATGGTGATAGAAAATAAAATATCACAGGGACACGCAAGAGCGTTATTGGCGATTAGCGATGCAAAACAACAACTCTTTTTAGCTGAAAAAATAGTAAAAGATGAATTGACTGTGAGAGAAACAGAAAAACTTGTTGGCGTGTTCTTAAAAGGTGGGCCGGCAAAAAAAGAAAAAGAAATCGATAAAAATATTGAAATATATTTCAAGGATTTAGAGGACAAGCTTTCCTTTAAGTTGGGAGCAAAAGTGCGGATAAAGAATGGAAAAAATAAAGGGAGCATTGAAATCACATATCATAATAACGAAGAGCTAAAAGGCATCCTCGAAAAGATAAATTTACAAAATTTGTAAAAAATCGACGCTTAAAACAGGGTCTTAAAAGCCGAAACAGACACGAAGCAATGAAAGTATATTAAAAAGAGGCGACGAGGCAAAAAAGAACGATTTTTTGGCAAACAGAACAAGACGAAGTGAGGAGAAAGAAAAATATGAAAAAAATATATTCTTATGCTATAGTTATGATTATTTTTGTTTTTGCGATAGTTTTGACTGTCTTTTTATCGGAAACAAAAATAGACAATAATCAAAAAAAATATGAGGAGTTACTGGCGATAGAAAAAACAGAAAGTGAAAAGCTAAAAGATCGTATAGTTGAGCTTGAAAAAGAAAACGAAGAGCTAAAAAGAAGAAAAGAACAAACGATTACAACTCAATCTGATTTTGAACAACATATTCAAAGCATGAATGATTTGACAGAGATTTACAAACTAATTGAAAGAAAAAAACTTGATGAGGCAAAAGAACTTTTTTCGAGGTTAGAAACAGCGGGTTTTGATGATTCAACACTTGCGTATTATGAACTTCTTAAAGATGTATTAGAAAAATAAAATAGCCGTATAGGCAGAATGGAGAATAGATATGATAGATATTAAGATTTTGAGAAATGAACCTGAAAAATTAATCGAGGCATTAAAAAGAAGAAAGGAAACCCGCGTTGATGTTGATGCACTTCTTGACCTTGATAAAAAAAGAAGAGAAATTGTTTTTGAAGTTGAGCAAATGAAAAACAAACAAAACACAATTTCCAAACAAATTCCGGCAATGAAGAAAGAAGGAAAGGACACAGCGCCGATTTTTGCTGAAATGAAGGTTTTGTCTGATGATATCAAAAAGCTTGATGAAAATATCAGAGAAATTGATGCAAAAATTGATGAAATAATGTATACAATCCCGAACATTGCAAATCCATCTGTTCCTGATGGTGATACTGACGAAGATAATATTGAGGTCAGAAGATTTATGGAGCCAACAAAATTTGATTTTGAGCCAAAGGCGCATTGGGATTTAGGTGAAGAGCTTAATATCCTTGACCCATCTACTGCGGCAAAAATAACCGGAACAAGATTTACGGTATATAGAGGTGCAGGGGCTCAGCTTGAAAGAGCAGTTATTAACTTTTATCTTGACACTCACACAAATCAAAATGGATATAAAGAAATTTTCCCTCCGTTTATGGTTCATAGAAACAGCATGGTGGGAACAGGTCAGCTTCCTAAATTCGAGGAAGATGCATTTAAGGTTGCCAACACTGAATATTTCATGGTTCCGACAGCTGAGGTTCCTGTTACAAATATGCATCGTGATGAAATTCTTGATGGAAGCAAATTGCCAATTAAATATGTTGCATACACGGCATGCTTTAGAGCAGAGGCAGGAAGTGCGGGTAGAGATACAAGAGGTCTCATTCGTCAGCATCAATTCAACAAGGTTGAGCTTGTTAAGTTTGCAAATCCTGAAAATTCATATGAGGAGCTTGAGAAGCTTGTTAATGATGCAGAATCAGTATTGAAACTCTTGAAATTACCGTATAGAGTAGTTAAAATTTGTATTGGTGATTTAGGTTTCACTGCAGCAATGAAATATGATATTGAGGTTTGGATGCCCAGCTACGGAAGATTCGTTGAGATTTCTTCATGTAGTAACTTTGAGGATTTCCAGGCAAGAAGAGCAAATATAAAATTCAAAAATTCTGTTAAGGATAAGGCGCAACTCGTTCACACATTGAATGGTTCAGGTGTTGCTATTGGAAGAACTGTTGCAGCAATTCTTGAAAATTATCAAAATGCTGATGGAACAATTACCGTTCCTGAAGTTTTAAGACCATATATGGGTGGAAAAGAAGTTATTGTTCCGGAAGAATAATAAAGAAAAAAAGCAGGTCAAAATTTGACCTGCTTTTTTGTTTGGTGCCTTTAGGCGTGGAAATAAACCCCAGTTCTACTGGGGGAGCAATAAAAAGCTTTAGCATGAGAAAACCTCCATGATATAATAGTAAATGGTTTGGCGACCGCATTACAAAAAATATATCATGGAGGTTTTTAACA
>JAZNGL010000074.1:0-2034 GCA_045576435.1 Clostridia bacterium | reverse complement strand
GATCTTTACGAAGTTCAGGTTGTTTCCTGGTATGACAACGAAAACAGCTACACAAGCCAGATGGTTAGAACAATCAAATACTTTGCAGAGCTTGCATAAGTTTGATTTAGTATAAACTGAAAATCCTCTCACACGAAAATTCGTATGAGAGGATTTATTTTTTTATTCTTTTTCAATTAAATGATAATTAAGTGTGAAATATGTATCACTTAACAAATAATATTCTTCTCTTTCTTCATTAACCTCACAGGCTGACATTATAAAATCACCCTCGCCTGCCTGAAGCTTTGTAAAAAGCTCATCAAAATCAGCGGTAACTATCTCTAAATCATAGCCAAGATTGTTGCAAATCACTTGGGCGATATCAACATCAAGACCAATCACCTCTCCGTTGCCAGAGGTAAAAACACGAATTGAAAAGCTCGGGTCACAAAGCATGGTTAATGTTCCCTTTTCGTTATTTTCTTTGAAGCCTCGATATTCTTTACCACTAAGCCAAGAAAGCTTTATAGCCTCTAATGTCCCGTCATTTTTCAATTCATTAATGGCTTTATTAAATTCCTTCTGCAATGCCTCGTTTTCCAAAGTGAAATAGGCACAATAATCTATGCTATATTCACAAGCCTCTTTTTCTCTGATGTTTCTATCAGCATATAAAAACGATGCTAATTCAAAGTCATCAACAACTCCATAATCTGCTTTACGATTTTCAATAGCGAGAACCACATCGGATGAAGAATCGTATGTAACCTTTGTATAGCCTTGATTTATATATTTATCAACTGCTTTTTCACTTGCAGAATCATATTTGACTGCTATCAATTTTTCTTTTTGAATACTTTCTGCAATCTCATTACAAGAAGCAAGGCTAAAAAGAAAAACAAAACACAACAAACATGAAATAATCTTTCTCATTTTTTAACACCCATATTAAGAAACCGATTTATGCAAAAATGCACAAACCGGTTGTTTTTATCTTATTTCTGGTCTACTTCAATTTTAACAATTTTAAAATTGATAATTCCGCGAGGTGCTTCAACAACTACCTTGTCGCCAACCTTGTGACCCATAAGTGCTTTACCAACGGGAGATTCATCAGAAATTTTACCCTCAGCAGGATTTGCCTGGGCAAAGCCTGTGATTGTATATGTTCTTTCTGCTGCACCTCTTGTTGTTTCCTTAATGGTAACAATTGAACCAAGGTGAACAACCTCTGTGTTTGCATTTTCTTCTTCGTCAATAATTGTAGCTCTTGAAAGCATTGTTTCAATATCGTTGATTTCTGCTTCAAGCTTTGCCTGTTCGGACTTAGCTTCGTCATACTCACTGTTTTCGGAAAGGTCGCCGAAAGAACGCGCAACCTTGAGTTTTTCTGCTATTTCGGAACGGCCCTCGGATTTGAGCACTTTAAGCTTAGCGGAAAGCTCCTCATAGCCTTCTTTGGTTAAAACAATATCCTGTGCCATTGTGAATTACATCCTCTCAAAAATTCAATAATCAGTATTATATATAAGTTAAGTAAAAAAGTCAAGTTAAATTATTTTTCGAAAATGCAGCGCAAATCTGACTATATTCAATATTAAACATTGAAAGCTTTTTATATTCTTCATTCTCAACAAAATATGTTGCATCAGGGTACAAAATATGCTCTCGCCCTTTAGCACTTACCATTAGCCGACCTTTGGTGTCTATCAGCTCCAAATCTAAAAAGGCGTCTGCCTGCAAAGGACAAGATTCTTTAATAAAAACAATTGCACCAAGCTTATAATAGCACTCATTCACAAACTCTTCAGTTAATCTGCTCTCAGGTGTAAGTAATGTCATAGTTTTAGATATTTTAACTATTTCAAAAAGCTCGTTAGACGGTGAAAACTCATTTGTTTTTATGCAAACATTCTTCCAATCCTTGCAAACTGTTCTGATTTGATTTTTAAAGGAACACAGAATTGCCCTCTTATAATATTCACTCGGGTCAAAAAGATATTCCTTTAAAATCTCATTAAGATAATAATTTGGGGGCACCAAAACCCTACC
>JAZNGL010000073.1:0-4030 GCA_045576435.1 Clostridia bacterium | reverse complement strand
AAAAAGGAAAACCATATTGTTGTTGAAAACAGGCGTGAAGCCATAAAAAAAGCAATTGAAATTGCAGAGGACGGCGATATTGTTATCCTTGCAGGAAAAGGGCATGAAACATATCAGGTTTTAAAAGACAGAACAATAGTTTTTGATGAGAGAGAAATAGTTCTTAAGTTAATTGATTCAGTTGAAGTATGAGGTGATAGGGGTTTGGAAAAAGGCTTAACCATAAGGCAAATTGCAGAAGCGTGTGATGCCGAAATTTTTAATTGTGATGAAAACGTAATTGCATCAGATATTGTGACGGATAGTCGTAAAATAAGTGCCGGTTCAGTTTTTGTTGCATTGCGGGGAGAAAAATTTGATGGGCACAATTTTTCAGCACAGGCTGTTAAAAGTGGTGCTGTTTGTTGTGTTGTTGATGAAGAATTTGATAATAAAGAAGAATTACCCATAATCAGAGTGAAAAACACATTGGATGCACTTGGAAATATAGCGGCTTTTTATCGTCGACTATTTTCGGTGCCTTCGGTTGCGATTACGGGAAGTGTTGGTAAAACCAGCACTAAGGATATGATTAGTTGTGTTTTGAGTAGGTTTTATAAAACACTTAAGACGGAAGGGAATTTCAATAATGCGATAGGTTTGCCACTAACCGTTTTCAGAATGTCTTCGGAAAATGATATGGCTGTTTTTGAAATGGGAATGAGTTCTTTTGGTGAAATCTCCTGGCTTTCAAAAATTGCAGCACCCGAGACAGCGGTTTTAACCAATATAGGCTATTCGCATATTGAAAATTTAAAATCACAGGAAAATATATTGAAAGCAAAACTTGAGGTTTTGGATGGACTTGCACAGGACGGAACTATTGTGATTAATGGTGATGACCCACTTCTTTGGGGTGAAGTGAATAATTTACCTGTTGAAGTTTTAACATATGGAATTGAGAATGAAGATTGCGATATTACAGCGCAAAATATCAAGAAATTTTCATCCGGAACAGAATTTGACTTCTTTGTTGATGGAGAGCAATATCATGCAATAATTAATGTCCCGGGCGTTCATCATGTTTATAATGCTTTAGCTGCAATTTTAGTTGGACTTAAATATAATATTCCCGTTGAAAAAATAGTTGAGGGAATTGCGGATTTTGAACCGTCGGGAATGAGACAAAAGGTTGAAAAATTAGAAAATTGTGTTTTGATAAGAGATTGCTATAATGCAAGTCCAACCTCAATAAAATCCGGACTTGAGGTTCTTTCGGTTACTTTCCCTGCTGATAGGGAAAATGCTTATAGAAAGGTAGCAATTCTGGGTGATATGCTTGAACTTGGAGAATATAGTGAACAAGCGCATATAGAGGTTGGTGAGCTTGTTTGTGACTATAATATTGATTGCTTGATTGCTGTTGGAAAGATGGCAGAGAAGGTTGCAAAAGGAGCAATTGAAAAAGGATTTAATTCCTCAGAACTATATGTTTTTTATGATAATAATGCGGCAACAGCTCATATAAAAGATATTTTAAAGAAAAATGATGTTATTCTTTTAAAAGGGTCAAGAGGTATAAGACTTGAAGAGATTGCAGATTATATTGCCGAAAACGATGAAAATATAAACTGAGGATACGGTATTTCCTAATGGACATATGATTATTGGAGGAAAATATGGTTAATTTATTGATAGTTGTTATGGTGGCATTTATTGTGGCAGGAATTAGCGGTATATTTTTAATTCCTTTGCTACATAAATTGAAATTTGGTCAGGAAATAAGAGAAGAAGGACCAAAGTGGCACAAAACCAAGTCGGGAACACCGACTATGGGTGGCTTTATCTTTATTATTGCTGCAATAATCGCTGTTATCATAGGAATATTTTTAATTGAAGATGCAAGAGAAAACACCAATGGAATTTTAGCATTGTTGTTTGCGTCACTTGCCTTTGGCGGCATAGGCTTTCTTGATGATTACATCAAGGTTATATTAAAACGAAATCTTGGTCTTAAAGCTAAACAAAAATTCTCACTTCAACTTTTAATAGCAATACTTTTTTCAGTTTGGATGGTTAGCGGAGGAATTATAGATATTCAAATTCAAATACCTTTTACTGAAAAATTTATTGAGCTTAACTACTACATATATATTCCTTTTATTGTTTTGGTTATGCTTGCCGCGGTTAACAGTGTTAATTTAACAGATGGTCTTGACGGGCTTGCAACAACAGTAACTATGGTGGTTTGTTTGTTTTATATGATAACTGCAAAGCTTAGCGGAAATATAGCAGTGGCGTTGCTAGGCAGCGCTACATTTGGCGGACTTGGCGGATTTTTGATATATAATAAATTCCCTGCGAAAGTGTTTATGGGGGACACAGGCTCATTGTTTTTAGGCGGAGTTGTTTCGGCTATGGCGATATATACAAAAAATCCGTTGTTGTTATTAATCGTGGGTTTTGTATATGTGATGGAGTCTTTGTCGGTTATTATTCAGGTTACCTGGTATAAAAAAACCGGCAAGCGTATATTTAAAATGAGCCCCATACATCATCATTTTGAGATGAGTGGTTGGAGTGAAAAGAAAATAGTTGCAATATTTTCAACGATAACTGCTGGTTTATGCTTGATTAGCTTTTTAATATAGGCAGTTTGTTTAGTGAATTAAAATATTATTTGAAAGGCTGAAAATATAGCTATGAAAAAGTCGAGCAAAAAATCTTCAAATAAAAATATAAAGCTCGCAAAGAGCTTGGTTTTCTCGAAGTTGAAGGATGTTTCAGGAGGAGTTGACCTTCAATTTTTAGCGGCCGTATATATTCTGCTTATGTTTGGATTGCTTATGGTTTTAAGTGCAAGCAGCCCTATTGCATATGCAAGTGAAGGCACAGGACACGATAGCTTTTATTTTTTCAAAAAACAATTTCTATGGGCAATCCTTGGAAGCGTGGGAATGTTTGTTACAGCAAATTATGATTATCGGAAACTTAAACAGTGGGCAATGCCTGCTCTGGCGATAAGTATTATGCTTTTAATTCTTGTGTTAATACCTGGAGTTGGCAGAAAAATAAATGATGCAAGACGTTGGATTTATATTGGACCAATAAATTTTCAACCTTCAGAAGTTGCAAAAATAACAACAATAATGTTTTTTTCTTATAGTTTGTCAAAAAATTATAAGGACCTTAAATATTTTACGGTATTTGCGCTATATATCGGCATAATTGGAGTTATTGCCGCAATAATTATGGCAGAACCGCATTTTAGCTGTACCATGTTGATTGTATTAACATCTATGATATTATTGTTTGTTGCGGGCGCAAAAATAGGACATTTTCTTGTTCTTGCAGCACCTGCTCTTTTGGCAATTGTGGTTTTGATTATGAAGGCACCTTATAGGGCTGCCAGAGTAATAACATTTCTTGATCCTTTCAAGGATATTCAAGGTGGAGGTTGGCAGATTGTTCAATCGTTATATGCAATAGGTTCAGGTGGTTTATTTGGTGCAGGACTGGGGCAAAGTCGTCAGAAATTCATGAATATTCCCGAACCGCAGAATGATTTTATTTTCTCAATTCTGGCAGAGGAGTTTGGACTTTTAGGGGTTATTTTGGTTGTTTCAATGTTTGCTTTTTTGATTATTAAAGGAATTAAAATTGCTTTAGAAGCCCCTGATTTGTTTGGAACATTACTTGCGACAGGCATTATTGCAATGATAGCAATACAAGCGATTATAAATATTGCGGTTGTAACGTCATCGATGCCTGTAACAGGAATGCCGTTGCCATTTTTCAGCTATGGTGGAACAGCACTTGCGATAACTATGACCGAAATGGGGATTATATTGAATATATCAAAGCACAGGCAACGATGATGTTTCCTGTGCTGAATGCTTTAAAAATGAGGGAGAATATTTTATGAGAATATTGCTTACAGGTGGCGGAACAGCAGGACATATAAATCCTGCTATTGCCATGGCGAATTTTATCAAAGAAAAAGAGCCTGATAGTGAGATTTTATTTGTTGGAACAAAAGAAGGAATGGAAA
>JAZNGL010000072.1:0-2828 GCA_045576435.1 Clostridia bacterium | reverse complement strand
TCGATAAGATCGACATGATGGAGGCCATGTGTTTTGACTTCGATGAAAACGGCGATATTTCCGCTGTTTACCCCATCGAGGATTTTGGCTATGAATACTATTTGTCAACGGAATCTTCTATCAGGTTCGATTTTTGTGTTGATGCTCTTTATATATGGGATCGCGATCTTAAAAAATATGTATATTCTTTCAGCTCAGATGGAGGAGTCAAATCTGATGGAGCATGCACAGTTAAAGCAACCACAACTGAACGAAATGACAATATAAACTTTGATGCCGCGGAGACAGGCGATGATGAAATTTCGTATTTTGAATCAGGAACGATTGTTACATTTAATCGTGAGGGGAGATACGAAATCAATGTTGCTTTAGGCGTAAATAGCCAAGCAGAGCGTCTTGAATTAATTGAGAAAGAAGAATATTTTACTTATGTGGGTAAAGATGGCCATGTTGAAGTAAACGTGGGGGCAATTGTAACAAAAAATGACACTCCAACACAAGTAAAGCCTCAGAAACCGGTTGCGCCAAAGCCGGAGATTAAGGATGAAGTCAAAGATGAGGTTGAAACTGAAAAGCCGGTGGGAAGCAAACCTTATGATGACCGTTTAATAAAGATTGATGGCATATATGATTATGTTAAGAGTCCATTTGTAAGTGAATATGTGATTTCTGCAGAGAACATTGCATATTGTGTGGCACCAATGACAATTACAGCAAACTATAAGTTCGATAATTTTATAGTTTATCCATTGAGTGTTGACAAAAACAAAGCTTTAATTCGTGAAACCAAGCCTATTTGTCCTGACGGAAAAACATCTGCTGATTATGAATGGCATAATTTTGAAGATCAGCCGAATATGGCGAAACGTATTCCGGCCCAAAAGGGAGAAAAATATACAATCACAAAACCGGGATATTATGAAATTAGCGTGTTTGGAATAGAAGGAAAAACATCGTTAGTTTTCAAGGTTACAAACATGAATGCAAAATATACTGATTCCAAAGTTCTTGTTGATGGCAAGGAAGTTAAATTTGAGGCATATAATATAGAAGATAATAACTATTTTAAACTTCGTGATGTTGCTGCAGCAATCTCGGGAACTCAAAAACAGTTTAATGTTACATGGAATGAAGCAACGGAATCAGTTAGCATAATTCAAAATGCTCCATATGCAGCTGTTGGTGGCGAACTTGTTCAGGGTGATGGAAAATCAAAGGTAGCAAAATATGGTGTAGCACAACTTCATATGGGAGAAAACCCGGTTGGAGCAAGAGCATATTTGATTAATGATAATAACTATTTTAAACTTCGTGATTTGGGAACACTTATGAATTTTGGTGTTTCGTGGGATGAGACTAATAATTGTGTTATTATTGACACAACAAAAGGTTATGAAAAATAAAATAAAAAGCCGACACATTTGTGCCGGCTTTTTGTTATATGCAGAGCCATGATTCAAGTAGCTTGACAAACATTGTCCGAATGGTTATGCGTTCAATCTCAGTTGAAGATAAAATGCTACATTTTGCCAGTTCTTGCCCGTCGATACTCAAGATTGCTTCACCAATTTTGTCGCCAATGCTAATTGGGGCGCGAAGCGGCTCGTCTATATGAATTTCCACGTCAACTTTATCCTGATTGCCTTTTTTAACAATGAAACTAACGTCTTTATCAGCCTCAGGCAGGAGCTCCTCGGTTTTACCTCCTATAACAGATAATGAATTTAGTGTGCCAATTTTTTCAGCTGCGGAAACGACGGAATAATTTGCAAAGCCATAGTCGAGAAGCTTGCTTGCTCCTGAAAAACGGTCTGCCGTTGAAGGCGCGCCAAGAATAACGGCAATAAGCTGCATATTATCCCGCTTTGCAGAAGCTGATAAACAATATTTGGCTGTTGAGGTCGATCCGGTTTTAATACCATTTGCACCGTTATAAAAACGTATAAGTTTATTGGTGTTTGAAAGACCAAAAGAGCCATTTCGAAGAGTATCCATCCAGATGGTTGTATATTCTTGTATTTTAGGATGTTTTAATAATTCAGCAGAAATAATTGCGATGTCGCGAGCGCTGCTGTAATGCTCGTTTGTTTCGTTAAGACCGTTGCAGTTTATAAAATGAGTATTTTGACATCCAAGTTCTGAGGCACGATTGTTCATTGCTTCAACAAAAGCAGGCTCTGTGCCTGATATGAATTCCGCCATTGCAACAGCAGCATCATTTCCCGATGCGACGGCAATTGCTTTTAACATATCATCAACACTCATTTGCTCTCCCACCTCGAGGAAAATTTGAGAGCCACCCATTGATGCAGCGTGTTCGCTTGTTGTTACCATATCGCCAAGGTTTATTTTGCCAAAATCTAAAGCTTCCATTATAAGAAGCATAGTCATTGTTTTTGTAACGCTTGCAATTGGCAGACGTTCGTCGGGATTGAGTTCATAGAGAACTTGCCCGCTGGATTGCTCAATTAAAATTGCAGATGGAGCATTAACAAGCTGTGCTGAAACGTTTGCATTGACTTGGCTCGAAAAATCTGCAGAAACTGTTGAAGTAAACAAAAATATAACAAGAACAAAACAAATAAATCTTTTTAATATATGGGTCATATTAATCAAACCTTCCTTTAAAATAAGAATATATAGAATAATATGAAAAGCATATTGACTTTATAACTATTGATACTTATTTAAAAAAACTTTAAAAAAGGTATTGACAAAGGAAAAATAGTGTGATAGAATAAAAAAGTTGTCGTTTGGGGGCAGAAAAAGAGTGGCAGAAGTCGAGAGGAGTAAAAAACTTTTTGAAAAAAAATGAAAAAAGTTTAGAA
>JAZNGL010000071.1:0-6621 GCA_045576435.1 Clostridia bacterium | reverse complement strand
GGTAGTTTTGGGGGGTGATGTTTTTATTTTTCGAAAAAGTGTCACCCATCATTGACAATCGTACATGAACAAATTGAAAAATAATACCCATATCTATTGATTTTCACAATAATATGAGTTATAATGGTTGCATAAGTTTTGAATATTGAGAATTGGGGCTGTACGAAAAAATTTACGAAAAATGCCCCATAAAAATACGCTCAATTTCGGAAAAGTATGGAAAAGTTTTAAAAATGATAGAAATACTACAAACTATATATAGTGATTAAACCAAATAAAAACCACTATATACGGTAAATGAAAGGAAAAGGCTTCTGTGTTTGGGGTATTCCCGACAATGAAGCCGATTGAGAAATAAATGGCTTTAAATTAAGGGGGTAATGATTAAAAGCCATTAAAAAAGAACATACTAAAAAAGATAAAAGCGATTGGAAATTATTCCAATCGCTTTTTTTGTATAACATTGATGCAAATTGATGCGCGTGATAATATTGTTCACAATCATATTAGATTAATTTCGGGCAGATCTTAGTTATCCTTATATGTTTTTCTGAAAACAAGAGGCGTTGTTCCGATTTTTTCTTTAAACTTACGACTGAAATTACTATGGTCGCTAAAACCACAAAGCTCAACAATTTCGCTGATAGACATATTTGTTGTTGCAAGAAGTTTTTTTGCAGAAACTATGCGACAATCTAACAGATAGTTCATGAGAGACATTCCCGTTGAACTCTTGAAAATATGAGAGAGATAAGACGGACTCAAATGATATTTAGCTGCTAAAGAATCGAGAGAATAGTTTTCGGAATAGTTTTTAGAAAAATCATTTTTGATTTTAGTTATAATTTCAATATGTCTCTCGGCGTTTTCTGAAAAAAGAGAGTTGTGGTTTCTATATAGTATAGCAAGAAAACTATATAATAATTTATCAAGAACATAGTCGCAAAACACTTTTTTTTCATTTATCTCGCGGATAATTCTATCAAAAATTTGTGTATATTCATGGAGATTGGATATTTTGATGACGTGACAAAAATTTTCCGGACGGTTAATAAGAACGGAAAACAAAAGATTTTCAGTTTCATCATGAGAAATTGTTGAGGACGAAATTCGCAAGATATACCTATTATAATTACTTGTAAGCGGGATTATTGAATGTTGCTCAAAACGGCTGATAAGCACTAGTGAACCCTCGGTTGCAATGTAATGTTTTCCTTCGATTATAATTTTAGCAGAGCCTTCTTGAATTAAAAGCAGTTGGTTGCAATCGTGAAAATGGGAGCGAACTTTTTCATGACCGTTTGAATAGTTTGCAGAAAGTATTAACGAAGACAAAAATATCACCTCATGAACATTATACAACAAAATTTGCAAAAAAGCAAGAATTACATAATTTAAAACAATAATTATATAGCACATGACTGAAAAGAATGTTAATATTTTAGTATGGAGGGGTGAAAAATGAGTCAGATATATTTAAACAAAGAAAAATTTGACGAAGAAAATAGCGTTAATCTTCCATATTCGGAAGATGTGTCTGTGTTGGCAGAAACATTACAAATTGGAAGTGTAACTGTTAAAAACAGACTTGCGTGTCAGGCTATGGAAGGCTGTGATGGAACTGCAGAGGGAAATCCTGACGAATTGACAAAGCGCAGATATGAGCGTTTTGCCAAGGGTGGCGCAGGATTAATATGGTTTGAGGCTACGGCGGTTATTAAAGAAGGCCGAGCAAACCCAAGACAACTTTATATAGACAAAAACAATGTGGATGCTTTTAAAAGGCAAGTAGAAGAGATAAAAACTACAGGACTTAAAGAAAATGGATTTGAACCTGTTGTTATTATGCAGGCGACACATTCGGGAAGATATAGCAAGCCTAATGGTGTTCCTGAACCGCTTATTGCTTATAACAATCCGATTTTTGAGAAGGACAACCCGATTGATAAGTCGAGAATTGTGACAGATGAATATCTTGACAGAGTGAAAGATGCACTTGTTGAGGGTGCGGCTCTTGCGCAAAAAGCCGGATTTGATGGCGTTGATATGAAGTGTTGCCACAGATATTTAAATAGTGAATTGCTTTCTGCATATACTCGCGAGGGAAGATATGGTGGTAGCTTTGAAAACAGAACAAGGCTCTTGAGAGAGAGTATTGGCGGTGCAATTGAAAACACAAATGGAGATTTTATTGTTACGTCGAGAATGAATGTTTATGATGGTTTTGTTTATCCTTATGGCTTTGGCGTTGCAAATGACAACACGATAAATGTTGATTTAACAGAACCAATAGAGCTTATCAAAAAGCTTTCTGACATGGGGGTTAAGATTCTTAATATTACAATGGGAAACCCATATTTTAACCCGCATGTTAATCGTCCATATGCAAAAGGTGGCTATGAGGCTCCTGAACATCCGATTTGCGGAGTTGCGCGTATGCTTAACGGAACAGCGGAAATCAAAAAGAACGTGCCTGAAATGAAGCTCATATGCTCAGGAATTTCATATTTGGGCGCAGTTGCTCCAAATGTTGTTGCAGAATTTATTAAGAACGGGGATTTTGATATGGCAGGATTTGGAAGAACAATTTTTGCATATCCTGATTTTGCAAATGACATCGTTAAGAATGGAAAGATGGAAGCTAAAAAATTATGTCTTGCTTGCTCAAAATGCACTGAGATAATGCGTGCGGGCGGAACTCCCGGATGTGTTATTCGTGATAATGAAGTATATTTACCAATTTATAAAAAATATTGTGGGGGTACAAAATAATGAAGAAAACAGCGCTTGTTACAGGAGTTGCAGGAGGAATTGGACGTGCAGTTGCACAAAAGCTATTGGCAAATGATTATTCGGTAATCGGTATGGATGTTGTTCCGGTTGAAAAGGTTGATTTAAGCGGTCAAATAACATATTTTCAGGGCGATTTAAGTAAAAATGAAGACAGATGCAAGTTTGTTGAGCTCGCAATAAAAGAAAGTGGCAGAATTGACGCACTTGTTAATGTGGCCGGGGTTGCACCTAAGGTTAGAGCAGATATACTCGAAATGACTGAAGAAAGCTATGACTTCGTAATGGATATAAACACTAAGGGAACATTGTTCTTAACACAAAAAGCAGCAAACGAAATGATTAAGAACGAAGGAAAAGAAAAGGGAGCAATTGTTAACATATCTTCAATGTCTGCTTATACAAGTTCAACAAGCAGAGGTGAATATTGTATTTCTAAGGCCGGTGTTAGCATGATTACAACTTTGTTTGCAGACCGCTTAGCTGAATATGGAATTACAGTTAATGAAATTCGTCCGGGTATAATAGAAACAGGCATGACATCAACTGTAAAAGAAAAATATGACAGATTAATTTTCGAAGAAGGAATACTTCCTATTAAACGTTGGGGTAAGCCTGAGGATATTGCAGAAACAGTTTTTGCATTGGTAAGCGGTGCAATTCCATATGTTACAGGACAATCAATCGATGTTGATGGCGGATTTCATATTCAGCGTCTGTGAGGTGTGATATGGGATATAAAGAATATAAATATGATGCGATAGTAATAGGAACAGGAGCGGCGGGATATAACGCCGCAAACAGAATAAAAAAGATGGGAAAGAAGTCTGTTGCAATTGTAACAGAGCATGTTTTGTGCGGAACTTCACGTAATACGGGAAGCGATAAGCAAACATACTATAAGCTTGGACTTGGCGGAAGCAGCATAGATAGTGTTGCACAAATGGCGAAGGACTTGTTTTCAAATGGTGCAACAGATGGCGATAATGCCCTCTGTGAAGCTGCTTTGTCTGCACGATGCTTTTTGAATTTATGTGAATTGGGTGTGGAATTTCCAACAAACAGATATGGTGAATATGTTGGATATAAAACAGACCATGACCCATATGCAAGAGCAACATCTGCAGGACCATTAACTTCTAAATTTATGACAGAGGCTTTGCAGAAAGAGTTTAATTCGTTGGATATTCCTGTTTATGATAAAAGACTTGCAATTGAAGTTTTAAAGGATGAAAAAGGAGTAATAGGCCTTTTATGTCTTAATAAAACGACCGAAGAATATGAGGTTTTCTTGTGCCCTAATATTATTCTTGCAACGGGCGGACCTGCTGGAATATATGCTGATAGCGTTTATCCTTTGGGACACACGGGTTCATCAAGCCTTGCGGTATCTGCAGGAGCACATCTTCAAAATATGACAGAGTGGCAATATGGTATGGCATCCTTGAAACCAAGATGGAATGTTTCAGGTACATATATGCAGGTGTTACCAAGATTTGTGTCAATAGATAAAGACGGCAAAGAATATGAATTTTTATTAGAATGTTATGATGACATATATGATGCATTGTCGGCTGTTTTCTTAAAAGGCTATCAATGGCCGTTTGACAGCCGCAAAGCAGTGGATGGTTCATCTGTTGTTGATTTGCTTGTTTATCGTGAATGCGTGATGCGTGGCCGTCGGGTTTATCTGGATTTCACAAAGAATCCGTTTGACCTTTCGGATATTGAATATACTAAGCTTTCGGATGAGGCATATGAATATCTTAACAATGCAGGTGCTTGTTTTGGAACACCTATTGAGAGACTTCTGAAGATGAATACGCCGGCAGTTGAACTCTATAAGAGTAAAGGTGTTGATATTACAAAAGAATACCTTGAGATTGCAGTTTGTGCACAGCATAATAATGGCGGTATTGCAGTTGACTTGTGGTGGCAGACTTGTGTTGATGGACTTTTTGCAGTTGGAGAATGTGCAGGAACACATGGTATTGCACGTCCGGGTGGAAGTGCTCTTAATGCAGGTCAGGTTGGCTCACTTCGTGCAGCTCAGTTTATTTCGGAAAGAGGAAGAGAACTTCAAATTGATGATAACGTAAAAAAGGTTGCAGAAACGGCAATTGAAAAGCAACTTAAATTCATTCAGAAAGTAAAACAAAATCCTGATAATGCGGCAGAAAGCATTGTTAAGGGTCAACGCAGAATGAGTGATTGTGGCGCAGCAATACGTAATCCTAAAAAAATAAGCGTGGCATTGGACGAAATTAATAAGGAAATAGCTGATTTTGAGAATATTTTTGGAAGCAATAATGCTGAGAAAATATATAAATTAAAGGATATGCTGATTATGCAACAAGCAACACTTTTTGCTATACTTGATTTCAGTAAAAAGACAGATGGAACAAGAGGTTCTGCACTTTATTCTAATGCTAATGGTATCAAAAATGAGAGATTAGAGGATGACTTCAAATTTATATTGCAAGGCACATCTGAGTATGATAAAATACAGGAAGTGTATATGGCAGAAGGTGTGTTTGAGAGCTTATGGCGCAATACCCGTCCAATTCCTGAAAAAGATGATTTCTTTGAAAATGTTTGGAGAGAATATTGCAAAAACAAAAATGTTTATTAATAAACTTAAATATGCCAAACATATAAAAGAATTTGTAAAAACATCGATAACGGCATGATTTTTATAAGTTGAATAACTGTTTTTTAACTCCTCACATTGCAGGAAGTAGTGGAAATGAAACGCATCGCATGGCAGAATATGTTTTTGAAGAACTGAAAAGATATAAAGATGGCAAGCAATGTAAATATGAAATTAGTTTGAAGATGCTTGAAACAATGGCGTAATATTTATAACAATGAATTTATATATTAAGGAGGGCTTATTATGGCAGGCTTAGTGTCTATTTCGTTTAGACAAAATACGGTTGATGAAATAATAGCTGAAATGAAAAAGTGCGGATTATCATGTGTGGAGTGGGGTAGCGATGTTCATGCACCACAGGAGGATGAGGAGAAACTCAAAGAAGTTAAAAAGAAATGTGACGAAAATAATATTTCTTGTGTATCATACGGTACATATTTTAGAATTGGCAAGAATAGCACAGACGAAATTATGCAATACATAAAAGCGGCAAAGATTCTTGGAACAAAAACTTTAAGAATCTGGTGCGGTACAAAAAGCTACTGTGAGTATACAGCGGAGGAAAAAACTGAATTTTTAGCTAAATGTAAAGTGCTTGCGGATATTGCAGAAAAAGAGGATGTTTTACTTTGCATGGAATGTCACAACCGTACGTTTACTGAAGATTTGGAAGGAGCGCTTTTGCTCATGGATACAATAAATTCACCAAACTTCAGAATGTATTGGCAGCCTAACCAATATAAAAAAGAGGAACAAAACATAGAGTATGCAAAAAAAATAAAAGATTATGTGGAAGTTGTTCATGTTTTTAATTGGGAAGCAGAAAAGATAGATGTTGTAAATCGTTTACCATTGGTAGAGGCTAAAGAACGTTGGCAAGGATATTTTGATATTCTTGGCAAAAAGCCAGCACTTCTTGAGTTTATGCCCGATAATAGCATTGAGTCGCTTGCGAATGAAGCAGCTGCACTAAAGGAAATTCTTGGTGAATAGTAAATAAGTATTAAACGCTGACCTTTAAAGGTCGGCGTTTTGCTTTTTGGAACGTTTATTATGTTGTATTGAACTATTGATTGCCGTGTTTATGGGTAGTTTTATTGCAAATGAAAAATTATTTATTAGCATAATAATAAAATCCGATATTATCTTGTGCAGATACAAAAAAATAATATAAAGAA
>JAZNGL010000070.1:0-9687 GCA_045576435.1 Clostridia bacterium | reverse complement strand
ATTGTTACCATACATTATTATGAGCTTGATAAAAACTTCGTTTTTGCAGGTGAGAGTCATAATTTCTGGGAAATAGTTTATGTTGATGCAGGGCAGGTTGAGATTGATACAGATAATGGAACGTTTTTAGTTAAACAAGGTGAAATCATTTTTCACAAGCCTAATGAATTTCACACGCTTAAGGCGAATAAAAAAGATGCTGCAAATGTCTTTATTGTTTCGTTTGTTTGTTCTTCAGAGACGATGAGCTTTTTTGAAAAAAAGATAATAAAGGTGCCGTCAGGACTCAAAAAGAATATTTCAAACATCTTAGAAGAATATAATCAGACTTTCAAGACAATGAGTTCAAGTGATATTAAGTTAGAAATAAAAGAAAATCCACCGCTTGGAAGTCAGCAGATGATAAAAACCTATCTGGAACAATTTTTGATTTTACTCATAAGAAGTGAACAGGATAATATAAATTTAAGAATTTTCTCATCAAAGGAAACAATGGAAAACCATATTGTTTCACAAATGATGCATATAATTGAAGAAAATATATATTCAAAGCTTTCGGTTGATTTAATTTGCAAAGAACTAAATTATTCAAGGACATATCTTTCGAAAATTTTCAAGATTTCTTCCGGATATACTATTTTGGAATATATTTTAATGAAAAAGATAAAGGAAGCAAAAAAATTAATTCGCGAGGGGAATTATAACTTTACACAAATTTCCGATATACTTGCGTTTGATAATCCGCATTATTTTTCGATGGTGTTTAAAAGAGTAACAGGGATAACGCCGTCAAGCTATAAAAATTCGGTTGGAGGAGCTTAGAATAATTTAAAAGAGATTGTTCTTTTGAACAATCTCTTTTTTGATTTCTATGAATTTATATATTCTTTAATTTTTGGCATCATATCCATAGCTATTTTATAGCCTTCGTTATAGATATCGGTGAGGCGCTCAGGGGTTTTTTCGGTTCGACGGAAGTTTTTTGTTGTATTTGGCATAATGATAACGGAGTTGTTTTTCTCAGCATATTCAAAAAGTTCTTCGCGACATTTATTATATTTTTCAGGACGCTCAGTGAGAGCCTTTAAAAATTCAGGATATTTGCGATAATATTTTTTAGCAATTTTAGTGGTTAATTCGTTGTGCTTGACATAGTCTTTTTCACGGGTTAAAACAGTGATTATTTTGTCACAACCATCATCAAGTGCACGCTTGAATGGAATTGAATCGCCGATACCGCCATCCATATAGAGATTTCCGTCAATCTCTTCAGGTGCAAAAAGCACAGGAAGCGCACAACTTGCCTGTAAAAGCTTAAAACTTTCTTTGTTGCGGGGAACATTCATGTATTCTGCATTTCCTGTCTTGAGATTTGTCACCACTGCAATAATTTCACCTTCAAAATTAGCAAATGCATCATAATCAAAATATATTAATTTTTGCGGGATTTCACGAAAAACAAATTCAAGATTATAATAGCTACGATTTTTGGGATTAAACATGTGGCGAAGTCCCATATAGCGCTTATCAGACATATATTCAGTTGCGACTTTTAAATTTCTGCCGATTTGCCCGGAGGCATAGCTTACACCATATGCAATTCCTGCTGAAACACCAATGATATAATCCGCTTTTACGTTTTCTTCAAGAAGTGCATCCATAACACCGCACGAAAAGAGAGTTCTGCTTGCGCCACCCTCGAAAACCAATCCAAGTTTCAAAAGACATCAACCTTTCTGTTTAAAATTATTTTTCAACAGGAAGAATATAGAACAAAATTGGGAAATAATGAAAAATACTTCCTGCCAGAACAAACAAGTGCCAGATATAGTGCATATAACGGATTTTCTTTATTGCATAAAAAATGATACCTAATGTATAGCAAAGACCGCCAATAATAAAGAAAATAACACCAAGACGTGGCATTACTGAAAAAACAGGTTTAAAAACAATAACAACTGACCAGCCCATTATGATGTATAAAACCATGGAAAGCTTTTGCCATTTTTTCATGTTAATAGCATTAAGAACAATACCAACAACAGTGCAAAAAGCATTTATGCCAAATAGTACCCAACCTGTTGTTCCGCGCAAATGTGCAAGACATATTGGGATATATGAGCTCAAAATTAAAATGAAAATCGAACAGTGGTCAAAAATTTGAAAAACACGTTTTGCGGTTATGTTTGTTAAAGCATGATAAAGTGTTGAGGAAAAATAAAGCAAAATAAGCCCTGCACCATAAAGAGCTGCACAAACTATGCTCATTGCATCACCGCGAAAGCATGAATAAACAATAGCAACAACTGTTCCGGCTATAGCTAAAAGAGCGCCAATTCCATGTGAAACTGAATTTGCAATTTCTTCTCCCAGGCTTTGATTGTTAAATTTTGCGATTTCTTCCTTGTTAAACATATTATCACTCCTTCAATGCAAATAAATAACGAAAAACATTATATCCCAAAAAATAAAATTTGTCAATGAAATACAACTGAAAATATTATTAGACTGTAAAATTGACATAAGAGACGGAATATGATATATTATCTAAAGAAGGAGGCAGTTTTATGAATGTTTTGGATGAAATCAAGTTTTATAAGCTTCTTGCAGAAAAAATACCAACAAAAAAGGATGTTGTTTCAGAAATTATAAATTTGCAAGCAATTTTAAGTTTGCCCAAGGGTACAGAACATTTTCTTAGCGATATTCATGGTGAATTTGAGCATTTTAATCATATTATAAGAACTGCATCTGGGGTTATAAAAGCAAAAATTTGTGATATTTATGAAGGAACACTTTCTCAACATGAAATGACAGAACTTGCAAATCTTATATATTATCCTGAATTAATTTTGAAAAAAGAAAAAAGAGATAAAATATGGTATAACGACAATTTGCTTAAACTAATTGAGGTTTGTAAGGTGGCTTGTGCAAAATACACACGGTCAAAGGTGAGAAAAGCATTGCCGGAAAAATATGCATATATAATTGATGAACTCCTAAATTGCGATGCAAAGAACATAAATAAAGAGAATTATTATGGAAAGATTATTAAAAGCATTATTGATTTAGAGTGTGCAGATGATTTTATTGTTGAGATAGCTCGTGTTATAAGAAAGCTTTCTATTGACCATTTACATATTGTCGGGGATATTTTTGACAGAGGACCACGACCTGATTTGGTTATGGATATGATACTTAAAAATCGCTCTGTTGATATTCAATGGGGTAACCACGATGTTCTTTGGATGGGAGCAATGATGGGGAATGAGGCGTGTATTGCAATTGCTTTGGCAAACAGCCTTAAATATGGAAATATTTTGTTTTTAGAAGAGGGTTATGGAATCAGTCTCAGAGAGCTTGAAAGATTTGCCGTTTTTCATTATGTTGGACAAAATAATATTGAAAAAATGTATAAGGCAATTTCTATCATAAGATTTAAGCTTGAAGATACTATTATGATGAAAAAAGTTGAATTTGGAATGAAAGATCAGACAAGGCTGGATAAAATAGATTTTGACAATTTAACATGGTGTGGTCATAAAATAAAAAACTATGATTTTCCAACTGTTAACAGAGATAATCCAAATGAACTGACCGCGGAAGAAAAGTCAATAATTGAAAATCTGAGAAATGCTTTTCTGCACAGTGAAAAACTTCAAAAACATTTAAATTTCTTGTTTTCAAAGGGGAGTATTTATCTTCGTTATAATGGGAATTTATTATTTCACGGATGTGTCCCGATTGAAGAAAATGGTGAATTTAAAGAAGTTAGCTTTGAAGGAAAGAAAATGTATGGAAAGGCCTATCTGGATTATTGTGAAAGAAGGCTCAGAAAGGAATATAACGATAAAGAAAAAACTTCTTGTTGCTTTGCATGGTTTTTATGGTGTTCACCTGAATCTCCGCTTTTTGGCAAAAAAAAGATGGCAACATTTGAGAGAATGTTCCTTGAAGATGAGAAAACGCATGTTGAGGAAAAGGAACCATATTTTTTATTACAAGATGATGAGAAAATTTGTAAAAAAATTCTTGTTGAATTTGGTCTTGAGGAGACAGGCCATATTATAAATGGTCATATCCCTGTTAAATTTAAGGATGGTGAAAGTCCAATAAAAGCAAATGGGAAGCTTTTGTTGATTGACGGAGGTATGTCCAAAAGCTATAGCAAAGAAACAGGAATAGCAGGATATACTCTAACATACAATTCATATGGCTTAACAATAACTGCACATCTTACTTTTGAAAGTATTGATGAGATTATCACAAACAACCTTGAAATGATGTCACAAAAGCATGTTGTTGAAAAAACTCCCAAAAGAGTTTTAGTGAGAGATACCGATATAGGAAGAAAACTGCTTGATGATATTGAGGACTTAAAAAATTTAATGTTTCTCTACAGTTCCGGTAAACTTTCTGAAAAAACAACACCTCAAGCAGGAAAGGGAAAATAATGGAAGAGTTTAACTATATTTTAAGATATAAAAAAGATATTGAGGAGGCATATGGCGCAATTCTTGCACCATATGCTGCAATATTACCTAAAAATGGCAGCAGAAAATGTGATGAGATTGATGACTTCTCTGAAAATCGTTCATCATTTCAACGTGACCGCGACAGAATTATTCATTCAAGTGCATTTAGGCGCATGATGTATAAAACGCAGGTTTTTGTTAATCATGAAGGGGACCATTTCAGAACAAGATTAACACATTCTTTAGAGGTGGCGCAGCTTGCAAGAGGTGTTGCAAAGTCGCTTGGCTTGAACGAGGATTTAACAGAGGCAATTGCTTTGGGACATGATTTGGGTCACACCCCATTTGGACATGCTGCTGAAGAGGTTTTTGATGAAAAACTAAAAAGCGTTGGCTTTGGAGGCTTTTATCACAATGAACAAAGTGTCAGGGTTGTTGATGAACTTGAAACAAGATATAACGATGAATATTCAGGTCTTAATTTAACAATTGAGGTTAGAGAGGGTCTTTTAAAGCATAATAATGACAGAACAGGAATTTATCCTGAGTTAAAGCCGTTTGAGTTGTGCTCGACTCTGGAAGGACAGATTGTTAAATTAACAGATACGCTTGCCTATACTTGTCACGATTTAGATGACGGAATAAAATCCGGAATACTTGAGAAAAATTGCAATAGGAATGCTGATATAAAAGCAGAATATCTTAAGCTGAAAGAGCGTATTTTAGATGAAACAGGAATAGAAATTACCAATGCAACTAGTGGGAATTTAGGCTTCATCAGTTTGCTTATTCATTATTTTATTAACAAGCTAACAATTTCGGGATATGAACAGTTAAAGGCACTTAAAATTCGCACTCGTGAAGATGTTGAAAGTGCTGCAACAAAAAATATTGCAATAATGCAATATGATGCTGCAACTGGTGAAATATTCAAGGCGTTAAAGAAGTTTGTTGGAGCAGGAGTATATAAAACTGCAACCGTTCAGATGATGGATAAAAAAGCTATGATGGTTGTTGATGACATGTTTGAAGCGTTTTGTGAAAACAGTCTTTTGCTTCCACCTGAGTGGCGATATAAGATTGAGAATTTTGATAAATTGCCACAATATTGTGATATACTAAGTGAGAATGCAGCAAAAAGCAGAATAGTTTGTGATTATATATCTTGCATGACGGATAGATATGCACTTGAAGAATATGAAAGATTGTTTAATCCTAATATAAGAATTTAAAGTTAAATAGCAGAGGTGTTTGGGTTGAAAGTATTTTGGGAACTTTATTCTACATTTTTTAAAATAGGGGCGCCCACATTTGGTGGAGGATATGCTATGCTGCCGATGATTGAACGTGAAATTGTTGAAAAAAAGAAGTGGGCAACGTTTGAAGAAGTCATGGATTATTTTGCAATAGCACAGTGCACACCGGGTGTAATTGCAGTTAATTGTGCAACCTTTATTGGACACAAAATAAAAGGCGTAATTGGGGGAATAGTGGCAACTATTGGGGTTGTTACTCCGTCGGTTATAATTATTTCTGTAATTGCATCAATACTTAAAACATTGTATGAAAATCCAATTGCGAAACATGCATTCGCAGGAATCAGCATTGCAGTGTGCGCTCTCTTGCTTCAGGCATTCATGAAACTCAGTAAAGCCGGTGTTAAAAATAAATTTGGTTTAGTTTTAGCAATAGCGGCATTTATTTCATCGATGTTTTTAAAACTTTCCCCAATTATCATAGTTTTAATCGCAGGGGCTATTGGTATTGTTTATAGTGCAGTAAAAGAAAAAACAAACAAAAAACAGGGGGTAGAAAAATGAGTCTATCTTTGATTATGTTTGCAGAGTTTTTCAAAATTGGTTTGTTTGCGGTTGGTGGTGGACTTGCAACACTTCCGTTTTTGTTTGAATTAACACAAAAATATGATTGGTTCACTATGACAGAGCTTACCAATATGATTGCGGTTTCTGAAAGTTCACCGGGCCCGATTGGAGTAAACATGGCAACATATGTTGGGTTTTCGTCAATGGGCATATGGGGTTCTGTTTTAGCAACAATTGCTTTAATTCTTCCAAGCCTCATAGTTTGCTTAATAGTATCAAAAATTTTAGATAAATTCAGAAAAAATAAAATAGTTGAAAATATATTTTCAGGGCTCAGACCTGCAGTTGTTGGAATGCTTGCAGCGTCAATTATTTCGGTATATGCGCAAAACTTTATTGGTGATGTAGAAGCTTTAATCAGTTTTGTATTTCTTAAAAAAGTAGTTATATATCTTTTGCTCGTTTTTGCACTTTTTAAGTTTAAAAAGCACCCGATTTTATATATTGGACTTGGTGCTTTTATGGGAATTTTGGCGGGAATTTAAAAAGAGATTAAAAAATGGTCAAAAATTAAAAAAAAGCTTGTAAATAAAAAGCAAAGATGGTATAATTAAATAAATATGTCATAGGGAAATTATCATGAATAGAGTTTTAATGAAATATACTGGAAAAACAATGATTGACTATGTGTGTCCCAGAGGCGTTCGTCGGTCCATATCCCGTGAAAGTTCGTGATGAAATCAGGTGGATGCGTTATGACACAATATTGAAAAAAACAGAGAGCTTCGAGAAGCATGACGATGTTGAGGATATACAGGTGGGAACAATGGTCCAACGCAAGCCTCTTTATGCAATTGTTGTAGGAGGAGCCTATGATTTAGTAACACCTGAGCTTATGGCTCTTTGTGTTTGGCAGCATACATCTGCGATTTATAATGCTTTAGAGGCATTGTCAAAATAAGATTTTATTATAAAAGGAGATTTATAATATGAATAACGAAGAGAATAATTTGAACTTGAATACAAATATCGATGCAGAGGGGCACGTAAGCATATCTAATGATGTGGTTGCGACTATTGCTTCAATTGCCGCAAAAAGCGTTGAAGGCGTTGCGGGAATGCTTAACTCTATCGCCGGCGGTTTTGCTGAATTTTTAGGCAAAAAAAATTTATCAAAAGGCGTTAAGGTTGTTATATCTGACAAAGACGTTAAGATTGACATGTATGTAGTTGTTGAATATGGAGTGAAAATACCTGATGTTGCTTGGGAAATTCAAGAAAAGACAAAGAGTGAGGTTGAAGCAATGACAGGTCTCAATGTTGTTGCGGTTAACGTTAATATTGAGGGCGTTAATATGGGCAAAAAAGAACCTGAGATTAGCCCAGCAGAAGTATCTGATGCTGAAGCTGTTGTTGCAGATGAGGAAAACAATTAAATTAAAATAAAAAAACAGAGGTATTAAGATGAACAGAACGAAGGCAAGAGAATATGCTTTTATTTTGATTTTTGAATATAAGTTTCAGCCTGATGAGATTGAGGAAATTCTTGCAAGATTTATCGAAGACTACGAGCCTGGTGAACAACAGAAATACATAGAAGATGTTGTCAAAGGTGTTGTCAGAACAGTTGATGAGCTTGATGAGAAAATTAATGATGCATCAAAAACATGGGCAATTGAACGTATATCTTGTGTTTGCAAGGCTATTTTAAGGCTTGCAACTTATGAAATAACATATTGTGAAGATATACCCTCCGCAGTTTCGGTAAACGAAGCTGTTGCGTTGGCAAAAAAATATGAGGGTGAAGATGCGGCACCGTTTATTAATGGAATTTTAGGGAATATTGGAAACGCTTAAATTCTAAAATAGAAGGTGATTGAGTGCAGGAAATAATGACGTTGACTGTCGGTCAACTTAATTTGTTTATAAAAGATATTTTCAATCAGATTTCCGCTTTTTCCAACATACGTGTTAAAGGAGAAATTTCAAATTTCAAGCATCATTCGTCAGGACATATGTATATGTCGCTTAAGGATGAGTCGGGTGTGATTAAAGCGGTTATGTTCCGTAACTCTGCAGGGGAATTGAAGTTTAAACCTGAAAATGGAATGCAGGTTATTGCAGAAGGACGAGTTTCGGTTTATGAACGGGATGGAGTTTATCAACTTTATATAAATTCAATGACTCAGGATGGAACCGGAAATCTTCATGAAATGTTTGAACAGCTCAAAGAAAAGCTCAGAAAAGAGGGCTTGTTTGATGCGGAACACAAAAAAAACATTCCTGATTATCCCAAACGTATCGGGGTTATAACAGCACCAACAGGTGCAGCGGTCAGAGATATAATAAACATAATTTCCAGACGTTTTAAAAGTGCAGATGTTTTTATCTATCCTGCTTTTGTTCAAGGCGAAGGTGCTGCAGAAAGCATAGTGGAAGCTATTGAATATTTTAATGGATTGAAAAATGCCGATGTTTTAATTGTTGGTAGAGGTGGAGGCTCAATTGAAGACCTTTGGGCTTTTAATGAGGAAATAGTTGCAAGGGCAATTTTTAAAAGTGAAATTCCTGTTATTTCGGCAGTGGGTCATGAAACAGATTTCACTATTTCAGACTTCGTAGCTGATCTTCGTGCACCAACTCCGTCTGCAGCTGCAGAACTTGCTGTTCCATCTCAGGATGAATTGCTGGAAAAAATTGCAGATATTAACCACAGATTATATAAGGATATAAAAAAGTTTATTGAAAAAAAGAGGCTTTCTTTAGAATTTTATGCAGATAAACAGGTTCTTAAAAACCCGCTTATATCGATAAATGAAAAAGCAATGCGTTTTGACTATTCATACCAAATGTTTGAAAATGCAACCATGGTAGCACTTGGAAAAAAACGTGAAAAATTTGGATTATTTACGTCTAAACTTGAAACTCTTAGTCCGTTGGCAACGCTTAACAGAGGATTTGCTTTAGCAAAAGATGAAAAAGGAGAGCTAATTAAAAGTGTTTCACAAACAACGAAAGGTAAAGTTCTTTCGGTAAATATTGCGGATGGTGAAATATTAGCAATTGTTGATGAAGTGATAAAGTCTTAAGGAGAAATTAAATGGCTGAAAAAAGAGGATTTGAAGAAAAACTTACAGAGCTTGAAGAAATTGTTAGGCAACTGGAGAATGGTGATGTCAGACTTGATGAAATGCTTGAGCTTTTTGAAAAGGGCATAGGTCTCACCAAAGAGTGCACAAAAGAATTAACAGATGCAGAACAGAAAATAAGTATATTAATGAAGAAAAATAACGGAGAAATCACAGAGGAACCATTTGCTCCAATGAAATAATTATTGAAGAGGAAGAAAAAATGAATTTTAAGGAACAGATGCAGTTATATGCAACAAC
>JAZNGL010000069.1:0-16715 GCA_045576435.1 Clostridia bacterium | reverse complement strand
AAGCACATCCATGTGTTGATAAAATTGAGCTGTTGCCGTTTAAAAAAATGTGTTCGGTAAAATATGATAACTTGAACATAGAATTCAGATTTAAGAATATGACCGAGCCAACGGCAGAAGTTATGAAAAGACTTGAAATGGAGTTATAGCTCAGGCTATAGCTCTATTTTTATTTATAAAAAGACTAAAGCTATTATTATGAAAGTAAATTAAATTCAAAGTTGTTTTTTTGTGAAAATATTATCCCTTATTATTTTTTCAAATAGTAATATTTAATGTTTACAAAACAAAAAAAATGTGATATAATATTACACTGATAAGATAATACAAATGAATTTCTAAAAAAGGATTGATATATTATGAAACTTGGTATAGTTGGTTTACCGAATGTTGGAAAAAGCACCTTGTTTAATGCGATAACACAAGCAGGAGCAGAATCGGCAAACTATCCGTTTTGTACGATTGAGCCGAATGTGGGAACGGTTGCAGTTCCTGACGAAAGGCTTGATAAGCTCGAAGAGATGTATTCACCTGACAAGGTGACACCTGCGGTTATTGAATTTGTTGATATTGCGGGCTTGGTTAAAGGTGCCAGCAAAGGCGAAGGTCTTGGAAACAAGTTCCTTTCAAATATCCGTGAGGTTGATGCAATTGTTCATGTTGTCAGAGCTTTTGAAGATGATAACATTGTTCATGTTGAGGGGAATGTGAGTCCGCTCCGTGATATTGAAACAATTAATCTTGAACTTATTCTTTCTGACCTTGAAATAATCGGAAGACGAATTGAGCGCTCAAAAAAGCAGCTTAAGTCGGGCGACAAGAAATATCAAGTGGAAATTGATTTTTTTGAGGGCTTGCAGAAGAAGCTTGAAGAGGGTGTGAGCGCCAGAGCTCTTGATTTTACTGATGAAGAACGCGAAATGCTTGCAGAAGTATCACTTCTTAGCTTAAAGCCTGTTATATATGCAGCAAATGTTGCAGAGGATGATTATGCAAAATCAGAGGATGATAATAAGTTTGTTGCAGAAATCAAAGAATTTGCAAAGAGTGAGAAATCAGAGGTTATGGTTATTTCGGCAAGAATTGAGGAAGAAATTGCCGAGCTTGACAAAGAAGAAAAAGAGATGTTTTTAAAAGAACTTGGAGCTGAGGAATCAGGTCTTGACAAACTTATTAAAGCAAGCTATAAGTTGCTTGGTCTCATTAGTTATCTTACGGCAGGTAAGCCTGAGGTAAGGGCATGGACAATTAAAAAAGGTACAAAGGCACCACAGGCTGCAGGTAAAATTCATACAGATTTTGAACGTGGATTTATTCGTGCAGAGGTTGTTGCATATGATGACCTTATGGAAAATGGTAGCATGGCAGCAGCAAAAGAAAAAGGCCTCGTGAGAAGTGAAGGCAAAGAATATGTTGTTGAAGATGGCGATATAATATTATTTAGATTTAATGTTTAAAATTGTTTAAAAAAGAAAGGATGTGCTGAAATGAATTTTTTTGAAAATTTAAAGAGAGCTGCGGCTGATACGGCCCAGGTTATTGCAAAGAAAACAGGTGATGTTGTTGAAACATCTAAAACAAAATATTCAATCTATGACCTTAAAAATGAGATTGAAAAAATTTACGCAGAGATTGGTGAAAAGGTTTATGAGGCATATAAGAATGATATAAATATTTCGGATGTTTTGGAAGAAAAATGTTCTCAGATTGATGACCTGATGCTTAAAACAGACGTATTAAAACAAAAGCTTAACGAAAACAAATAAAAAAGGAGAGGTTTTTGTGCCGACTTTTAAAATTGCAATAGATGGTCCTGCGGGAGCAGGGAAAAGCACAATTGCAAAGGCTGTTGCGAAGGAATTAAAAATTGTTTATATTGATACAGGTGCGATGTTCCGTGCAGTTGGACTTGCGGCTGTCAGAGCGGGTGTTGACCCAAAGGATAAAGAGGCGATTAAAGGGATTCTCAATGACATTAAGATTGATATAGCGCATGACGAAAGAGGACAAAGAGTTTTTCTTTGCGGTGAGGATGTTTCGGAGGCAATTCGCATGCCTGAAATATCTGTTGCGGCATCTGATGTTGCGGTTATTGGTGAGGTGAGAACGAAGTTGCTTGAACTTCAGCGTGAGCTTGCCGAGAAAAATGATGTTATAATGGACGGTAGAGATATTGGCACGCATGTTCTTCCAAATGCAAATATGAAAATTTTTTTAACAGCATCTGTTGATGAAAGAGCTATGCGCAGATATCGCGAGCTTATTGAGAAAGATATTGAATGTGATTTTGATGAAGTGAAAAAAGACATCGAATATAGGGATAAAAATGATTCCAGTCGTGAAATTGCTCCGCTCAGACCTGCTGAGGATAGCATTTTGGTTGACACAACGGGTAAATCACTCTCAGAATCTATTGAATTGATGTTGGGAATAATAAATAAAGGAAGATAGTTTATATGCTTTATAAATTTGTTGTCACTGTTGTTAGAGGTTTTTTAAAAGCTCTTTTCAAGATAGAGGTTGAAGGTGCCGAAAAAATACCGCAAGATAAAAATTTTGTTCTCACGCCAAATCATTTGAGTAATTTTGATGCGGCTGTTTTGTTTGGCTTTTTGCCGATGGAAATGTGTTATCTTGCGAAGGCAGAACTTTTTAAGGTTCCAATTGTTGGACCAATCGTGAAAGCTTTTGGTGCATTTCCTGTTAAACGAGGCAAAGGCGATATATCGGCAATAAAAACTGCGTTAAAGCTTTTGAAAGAAGGAAAAAGACTTGTTATTTTTCCTGAAGGAAAACGCATCAGAACTCACGGCATCTTAGGTGAGGGTAAGCAAGGTGCGGTTATGCTTGCATTCAAATCAGGTGTTGGAATTTTGCCGATTGGAATTGATACCAAATATAGATTCAGAGGAACTGTTAAGGTTAAAATTGGTGATTACATAGATTTGAATGAATATTTTGATGCTAAGCCTTCTTCTCAGGATATGCAAAAAATAACCGATGAAGTTTTGATGCCTGAGATTGCGGCGTTGGCGGGAGCAAAACCATATGGAAATTAAAATTGCAGATAAGGCAGGATTTTGCTTTGGCGTTGACAGAGCAGTTAAGATTGCCTATGATGCGGCAAACAACAACGAACAAATTATATATACTTATGGAATGTTAATACATAACAACGACGTCATTTCTGAGCTTAAAGAACGAGGCGTTGAATGTATTGAAAAACTTGAGAATATTCCAAATGATTCAACAGTTATAATCCGTGCTCACGGAATATCTAAAAAAGAGTGCTTGTTGCTTGAGAACAAAAACATCAAAATAATCGACGCAACGTGTCCGTTTGTTAAAAGAATTCATAACATAGTGCATGAAGAACACGAGAATGGGCGGCAAATTGTTATTGCGGGTGATAGTGAACATCCCGAGGTTAAGGGTATTAATGGATGGTGTGATGATTCTGCAATAATAGTTGCAAGTGATGAAGATTGTGATGAACTTTTGCAGAAAAACTGTCAAAATCCGATAAGTATTGTTGCTCAAACGACATTCCGAAAAGAAAAAATAAAAAAAATTGAAAAAATTTTAAAAAAACATTTTACAAATGTGAATTTTTTTGATACAATATGTAGTGCAACCGAAGAACGACAAATAGCCGCTAAAAAATTAGCAGGTGAGTGTGATTTGATGTTGGTATTTGGTGGCAAGAACAGTTCAAACACGGAAAAACTTTTTGAAATTTGCCGTGAAGAATGTGAAAACACATATAAATTTGAAAATAGTAAAGAATTAAATGATTTAAGACATTTATTAAAAAAATATATATTAAAAGTAGGAATTACCGCAGGAGCTTCGACTCCTGAAAAGGTAATCAAGGAGGCAAAATTAACCATGGCGGAAATCACAAATGAAATGAACTTTGCAGAAGCGTTGGAGGAAACTCTCAAACCTTTAAGCACAGGAGACATTGTTAAAGGGGTTGTTATTGGCATCACACCAACTGAGGTTCAGGTGGATATTGATGGTAAATATGACGGCGTTATTCCTTTTGCAGAGATGACAAATGACACATCTGCTGACATTAAGTCTTTGGTGAAAATTGGTGACGAGGTTGACGTTTTTGTTGTTCACGTAAGCGACAGAGATGGTGTTGTTACACTCTCTAAGAAAAAAATTGATGTTGAAAAGGGACTTCAGGAACTACGTGAAGATTTTGAAAACAAAACTGTTTTAAACGGCAGAGTTGTTGAGCTTGTTAAGGGTGGCATTGTTACAAATGCAAAAGGTGTTAGAGTTTTCATTCCTGCATCTGAGGCATCTGAACGCTTTGTTGAAGATTTAGGATCACTTCTTAACACTGAAGTTTCATTCAGAATTATTAAGATGGATAAAGACCGCAGAGGTCGTTTAAGAGTTGTTGGCTCAATAAAGAATGTTGCAAGAGAAATCAGTGCTAAAAAATCTGCTGAATTCTGGGCAGACGCTGAAGTAAATAAAAAATATACAGGCGTTGTTAAATCACTCACAAACTTTGGTGCGTTTGTTGATTTAGGTGGCGTTGATGGTCTTATTCACATATCAGAACTTTCTAATATCAGAATTAAGCATCCATCTGAGGTTGTTAAAGTTGGCGACTCAATTGAAGTTTATATTAAAGAGCTTAATAAAGAGGAAAACAGAGTTTCTCTTGTTAAAGAACTTAAAGAAGTTAAAGAAGCTGCTTTCTGGGCAACAGCTGAAGTTGGCAAGGTTTATAACGGCGTTGTTAAATCACTCACAAGCTTTGGCGCATTTGTTGACTTAGGTGGCGTTGATGGTCTTGTTCATATTTCAGAATTATCATGGAATAGAATTAAGCATCCATCTGAGATTATTAATGTTGGCGATACTCTTGAGGTTTATATCAAGGATATTGATAAAGAGACAAACAAGATTTCTCTCGGACACAAAAAGGAAGAGGATAGCCCTTGGTATAAAGCAACTCACGACCTTAAGGTTGGTGACAATGTTAAATGTAAGATTGTTCGCATATTACCATTTGGAGCATTTGCAGAAATTGCACCTTTTGTTGATGGTTTAATTCATATTTCACAGATTGCAAACACAAGAATCGCAAAACCATCTGATGTTTTGAACATTGGCGATGAGGTTGAGGCTCAGGTTGTTGAAATTAACAACGAAACAAAACAGATTGGACTTTCAATAAAAGTTTTACTTCCGGATTATAATCCTGAGGCAGAAACCGAAGAGGCTGCTGAGGAAGTTTCTGATGAGTCTTACACAGAGGAAAGCACATTTACTTTGGGCGATATTTTAGACGCTGAGTAATTAATTATTTTAAAGCTTTTTAAGCAGACTGTAACAAAAGATTTTTATAATTGTTACCGTCTGCTTTTCTGCTTAATTAATATAAATGGCTTGCTTTATAGGAAAGAGGAAGACTATGAATATTGAACAATATAAACAGTTTATAAAAGACAAGAGGGTTTCTGTTATTGGAATAGGCGTGAGCAACATTCCGCTAATACATTTTTTAACTCAAAACGGAGCGATTGTTTCTGCACATGATAAAAAGTCCGCAGAGGACCTTGGGGAAATATATAATGAGCTTTCAGGTCTTGGCGTTAATTTGGTATTAGGACAGGATTATCTTTCGCAAATTCCTGAAAAAACTCAGATTATATTCAAAACTCCCGGTCTCAGAGCAGATGCCTTGGAATTGGTGAAGGCAAAAGAGAATGGTGTTGAAATAACATCTGAAATGGAGCTTTTTTTTGAACTTTGTCCCGGCAAAATTATTGCAGTTACGGGAAGTGATGGAAAAACCACAACAACTACGCTTATTGGCGAGATGCTGAAGGCTCAGGGTTACAATTGCTATATAGGTGGAAACATCGGCAAACCGCTTATTGGCGATGTTGAAAAAATGACGAAAGATGACATGATTGTTCTGGAACTTTCAAGCTTTCAACTTCATACAATGCGCCATAGTGCTGAGATTGCGGTGATAACAAATGTCACACCGAATCATTTGGATTGGCACACCGATTTTAATGAATATATTGAGACGAAAAAGAATATATTTAAAAACTGTGAAAATTGCAGAGTTGTTTTGAATTTTGATAATGAAATAACAAAAAATATGTCAGCCGAAATACAAAACTATTCATATTTCAGTCGCAAAACCGAGCTTGAGGAAGGGATGTTCCTTAAAAACAACAAGATTGTGATGCGTGATAGTGAAGGTATAAGTGAAATACTTGATATAAATGATATAAAAATTCCGGGACTTCACAATGTTGAAAATTATATGGCCGCGATTTGTGCAACGATGGAATATGTTTCAGTTGATACAATAAGAAAAGTTGCAAAGGAATTTGGCGGAGTTGTGCATAGAATAGAGTTTGTTCGGGAATTGGATGGTGTTAAATACTATAACGATTCCATAGCAAGTAGCCCTGCAAGAACAACGGCGGGACTTTTATCGTTCAAACAAAAGGTTATTTTGATTGCCGGTGGCTATGATAAAAAAATTCCGTTTGATGATTTTGGCAAAACGATAAACGAAAGAGTTAAGACTTTAATTCTTGTTGGTGTTACGTCCGAAAAAATTGAAGTCGCTGTTAAGAATGCCGATAATTATAACAATTTGGAAATTAAAAAGATGAAATCCTTTGAAGATGCAGTTAAAGCCGCTAAAGATAGCGCAAAAGAGGGAGATATTGTTTTGCTCTCTCCTGCATGTGCAAGCTTTGATTTATTCAAAAACTTTGAAGAACGTGGAAACACATTTAAAAATATTGTAGAGAGTTTTTAAATTAAAAGACGTTGCTTTCGCAATTGAAAGCAACGTCTTTTTTTTGTTAGTCAAATTTATACCATATATCAGGTGTGAAGCCATTATCCTCAGCTTCAATAGGAATCATAATTCCAAAACCACTACAGTTGATAGAACTATCAAAATTATCGCGCATATAGATTAGCTCACCCCGTTCAGGAATGTCATAATGCTTGAGAGTCTTATAGCCTATTTCGTCGTTCTTATATTCCTCACGAGTTTCAATATCTGAATATCTGAACGCCATGCGCATCAAACGAATGTTATTTCGAGCCGTGGCATCACCCTCTGCAGCCTTGAGTGCTTTTTCATAGTTATCATAAACACGTTCTTTGTCGATGTGATTCATGAGATAAACACCTGCAGTCATGATTTCGCACTGACCATCAAGAACTTCTTCACAATAAAGGATGTTTTCCTTAACAAATTCTGCACCCTTTCCAAAGCTCCGACAGAACACATTAACATTGTCAACAAGAGATAAATCTGTGTTGTAACCCGTTCTTCCAAAGGTGAAGAAGTTGAAAATGTTATTCCAAAGGTTGAAAACCTCAATCTGGGTTTTTGAACCAACAATATCCTTTTCGATAGAACGCTTAAAAATCGCTTGCATTTCATCTGCCATAGGAACAAGACGTTGACGTCCCGGATAAACACCCATAACATAGTCATAGTATGTCACATCAATATTAAATCGGTTTTTCCATTCAAGAAGATTATCTTCATATATAGTGCCAATCAAACATGAACCGTCTGGCTTTCCTGTTTTGCGGAGTCTTATCGTGCCATGCCAAACCGCTTCTGATGCCGCAAGGTTTGGGGAAATCTTATCAGTATTTGTGGGCGGGTCCCAAAGCGAAGAATAAACACCTATTTCGATTCTAACATCAGGATGCACCTTGCCAACACGCTTTGCTACTTCGTTAAGGAAATAAAAGTTGTTTTCTTCTTTGGTATATTTGCTACACTTTTCACAACAACATTGAGGAGCTCTGCCGTCTTTATGTAACCATGAATAAAGCTTAACTTGAGGATTCTTATTCAACCATTCAATCATGTTGTTTGAGAGAGTTTCAATCATTTCGTCGTTTCGCGAACAAAGCACCATCTGTCCCCAATGGTCAACCATTTCAAAGCGGGTTCCGTCCTCATTGAGCTTGTAATATTCAGGATGTGTTTCGTAGTAGTGCTCAGGGAAATATTCGTTTCCACGCTGAGGAAGCATAGTATCAGTTGCATCATGATGGCCTACGTTTAAAATGAAGCCACGTTTTTGACAAGCATCGAGCATGCCACTAGTTTTAAAAGTATCATAAACTGCGTGCCATGTGTAGATGTAGTTATATCTGTTTTTAGCAAGCCAATCAAGGAACTTAAAGTTAAGCTCATGCGTGCGAGCTTTTCCGTGAGATGAATACTGAGCAATCGCACCTCTCATCATAACATCACATTTTGCTTTTGCATAGAAAATGCCATCGAGCTCTATTTCGGATTTTTTAGGGATATATTCACCACCGGGAACGCCTTCTTTTGTGTATGACGAAAGGCTACAATCCAAAAATCTTTCCAAGAATTCATAAACGGCATAGATTGTGCCTCTTTCGCGCTCGTTTAGATTCTTTGAGCTACCTGCAAGAACAAGCACATCGTCAAATGAGGCAATATAAAGCCCCTCAGGACCCGGAACAATTTTATCAAAATCTGCTTCGGAGATATATTTTGAGGTTAAGGAATTTCGCTCAGGACCACCAATTGCAATGGCTTCACCGCCATTAAATTCTGAGTCCTTGCAAATGCCAAATTCGCCACCACAAATCATTTTGAGATATTTAGCGATTTCTTCTGCCGCAAACATTTCACGCTCTGTGAAATTGGCAGGAACAACAACTTTTAAAGATTTGTTTTTTGTTATAATCATAAGAATCCCCCCGTGTAAAATATTAAACTAATTATATCACACATCTTTTTTTATTGCAATACAAAAGAGGAAAATTAACACATTTTATTGGTTTGAATTGTTTGAGGTTTTGCTTGACTTTTTTCGAAAGCGGTAGTAAGATGTATATAGAGTTTTAAATATGGGAAGTTTCGATATGTTAGACAAAAATGAAGCAAGAAAAAGAAACCGTAAAATTCGTGATGAACTGCAAAAAAGTGTTATTATTCAAAAAAGCCAAATTATTGAGAATTATTTTTTAAAGAGCGATATATATAACATTTCAAAAGTAATTATGTTATATATGCCTCTCGGCAATGAGGTTGACACAGGAAAAATATTTGATGCGGCAATTTGTGATGGGAAACAGCTCGTTTTTCCTGTTACAGATAAAAAAAGTGGCATAATAACTCCGTTTTATGCATCTGCTGACACAAAGTTTTCTTGTGGTGCGTTCTCGGTTATGGAGCCAAAAAACACCTCTCAGGCAGATGCTTTAAAAATTGATGTTTTTGTTGTGCCTGGGATTGCTTTTGATAAAAGCGGGGTAAGAGTTGGCTTTGGAAAAGGCTGTTATGACCGTTTGCTCAAAAACGTTAATGCGACAAAAATTGGATTTTGTTATGATTTTCAGGTTTGTGATGAAATCAAACATGATGAACATGATGTTAAAATGGATTTTTTGCTGACGGAAAGCGGTTTTATTGTTTGTAAATAATTAAGGAGGGTTTTTAATGAAGGATTTCACATATTATGCGCCAACAAAGGTTTATTTTGGCAGAGGGAAACATAAAGAAGTGGGTAAAATAATAAGTGATTATGGGTTTAAAACCATAATGTTGCAATATGGTAAGAATAGCATAAAAAATAATGGCTTATATGATGAAATTATGAAATCACTCAATGAAAACAACATAAATGTTGTTGAAATGTCTGGCGTTGAGGCAAATCCTAAGGTTTCATTTGTTCGTGATGCCATTAAAGTTGCCCGTGAAAATAATGTTGAGATGATTCTTGCAGTTGGTGGCGGCAGTGTTATTGATTCATCAAAAACAACAGCAATTGGTGCGGTGAACGATTGCGACATCTGGGAAATTATGATGCAAAGAGAAACACCAAAAAAAGCGCTGCCTGTTGGATGTGTTTTAACATTAGCTGCAGCAGGAAGTGAGATGAGTGGTGCTGCGGTGTTGACCAATCTTGATGAAAACATGAAAAAGGGATTTAGCAGTGAGCTTATAAGATGCAAGTTTGCAATATGTAACCCTGAATTAACATATACTGTGAACAAATATCACACAGCGTGCGGAATTGTTGACATAATGTCACACACCATAGAGAGATATTTCACCGTTTGCGAGCCGACAGATTTAACAGACAGAATTGCAGAGAGTATTTTAAAATCAGTAATAAATGCCGGAAAGATACTTATGGATAATCTGTGCGACTATGATGCAAGAGCAACAGTTATGTGGGCATCCAGTCTTTCGCACAATGATTTGACAGGATGTGGAAGAGAAAACAATCTTGCGGTTCATCAGCTTGAGCATGCACTCAGTGGTGAATATGATTTTGTTGCACACGGAGCAGGCCTTGCAGTTCTCTTTCCTGCTTGGGCAAGGTTTATATATAAAGAAAATATACCTAGATTTGCTCAGTTTGCAAGACGTGTTTGGGATATAGATGAAGAAATTGATGAGCAGGCTGCATATCTTGGAATAGAAGCTATGAAAAATTTCTTCAAACTGATTGGAATGCCGACATCTTTGAATGATTTTGACATCAATATGGATTGTATTGATAGATTGGCAGAACTTTGTACCTTCGGCAGAAAAAGAACGGTTAAAAGTTATCTGGAACTAGATTATGATAATATCAAAAAAATATTTGAGATAGCTTTTCAAAAGTAAAATCAATTTAAAAAGGTGCTTAATATGAATATTATGACTGTTGTTGAAAAGGTTGGAGTTCTTAGTATTATTATGGCGTTTGGATTTCTTGTTGTTAAAACAGGTTTTGTTGATGCCAAAATTAAGGATTCAATTTCAAAGCTGATAGTATCGTTAATACTTCCGTGTTTGATAATTTCATCAATTTCGCGTGAGAATTTCAAGCCTGAAATTGCAGGTGAATTATTGCTTGTTGTTTTGCTTTCATTGTTTTGCATTATAACGCTTTTTGGAGTTGGAGTTTTAACCGCAAAACTGTTAAAAATTCCTGATTCAACGAAAACTGTTCACGAATTACTTTTAGCTCTTGGTAACGTCATCTTTATTGGATACCCTATTGTGGTTGCGGTGTATGGTGATAAAGGTGGATTTTACACTATAATTTATTGGTTATTCAACGATATGTTTTTGTGGACCGTTGGAGTTTTTCTGTTTGCAAAAAATATGGCTGGCAAAAATAATTTCCTGAAGAAATTTTTAAATATTAATACAATATCTTTTGTTGTGGCAATTTTAATGTTTTTGTTTAGAATAAAGCTACCGCCGTTGCTTGATTCTGCGATGAGCGGAGTGGGAGGACTAACAACAAATCTTTCGATGATTTTTATAGGAATGTCGCTTGCGACGGTTGATGTGAGAAAGATAATGGAAAAATGGTGGGTAATTGTTATTGCACCACTAAAACTTCTTATTATGCCTATTGTGTTTATGTTTGTTTTTAAATATCTGGGGATTGATGAAACAATCTTAGGTGTTGTTGTTTTAGAAGCGGCAATGCCCGCGCAAATTGTTTTAGCGATTGTTGCAAATGAACATAAGGCGGATAGTGATTATTCTGCGGTTTGCATGTTTGTAACAACCATATTAAGCTTAATTACCTTGCCGTTTATTTGCTATCTTCTTAATATCTATGTTTAAACATATAATAAAAAAAGAACAACGAATTTTCGTTGTTCTTTTTTAAGCATTTATTCCAAAAAAATCAATAGCGTTTTGAGTTGTTATTTTTATTGCATCTTCAAGCGAAACTTCTTTTATTTCTGCAAGTTTTTCTGCAACGTGAATAACATAACTGCTGTCGTTTCGTTTTCCGCGATGCGGTTCGGGAGCCATATATGGCGAATCAGTTTCAACAAAGACCCGATCAAGCGGAATTACTTTAAGCGCCTCAATAGCACGACGTGCATTTTTGAATGTTAAAACTCCTGTGAAAGAAATGTAAAAACCCATATCAATTATCTGGCGTGCGGTTTCAGCACTACCGGAAAAACAGTGAATAACGGCCTTTGAAACACCTGATTTTTTTAATATTTCAATGCAGTCACCACTTGATTCTCTGTCGTGGATAACCACGGGTAAGTCGAGTTCTTTTGCTAATTCAAGTTGAGCCGCAAACCATTTTTTTTGAGTTTGGGGGTCGGTGTCGTCATAGTGATAGTCAAGACCAATCTCACCAATTGCCACAACTTTTTTATGCGTCGCAAGGTTTCGTAGTTCATTCAGATCTGAATCTGTCATGTCTTTTGTATCACTTGGATGAACGCCAACTGTTGCATAAATAAAATCATATTTTTCGGCAAGTGCAATTCCTGTACGAGAAGATTCCATATTTGCACCGATGTTATTCACAAGTCCGACGCCGGATGTTTTTATTTTTTCGATTATTGATTCTCTGTCATCATCGAATTGCTCATCATCAAGGTGTGCATGAGTGTCATAGAGTAAATTCGTGATATTTTTTTGTTCCATAGAATTATTTTTTCTCCTTTAGAAAAGCCTCAATACGATTCAGCGCCTCATTGATATTGTCCACAGAATATGCATATGAGCACCTTATGAAGCCTTCTCCACAAGCGCCAAATGCTGTTCCCGGAATAACCGCAACATGCTTGCTATAAAGCAAACTCTCACAGAAGTCAGAGGAAGAAAGACCTGTGCTTTTGATGCATGGAAAGGAATAGAAAGCACCTTCGGGTTCAAAGCAATCAAGACCCATATCAATAAATCCCTTCACAATAAGATTGCGACGACGATTATATTCCTCGCACATTGCTTCAATATCATCATCACCATTTTTAAGTGCCTCTATTGCAGCATATTGAGATGTGGTTGGAGCAGACATGATTGCATATTGATGCACTTTTGTCATTGCTGAAATAATATCAGGATGTCCGCAAGCAAAACCAAGTCGCCAACCTGTCATTGCGTATGCTTTTGAGAAACCGTTAATAACAACTGTTCTCTCATACATTCCGTCAAGAGAAGCAATTGAAACGTGTTTTCTGCCATATGTAAGTTCAGCATATATTTCATCGGACAAAATCATGATATTTGTTTTGCGGATAATTTCTGCAATCTCTTCAAGGTCATCCTTTGTCATAATTGCACCTGTTGGATTGTTTGGATATGGTAAAACGAGTACCTTTGTTTTTGGTGTTATTGCGCTTTTTAACTCCTTGGCAGTTAGTTTAAAATTGTTTTCTGCCTTGGTTGTGATTGGCACAGCAACACCACCTGCGAGATTGGTTATTGGCGCATAGCAAACAAAACATGGTTCAGGAATTAAAACCTCGTCACCAACTTCCAGAACTGATCTCAGAAAGATGTCAATAGCTTCACTACCGCCAACTGTAACAATGGTTTGAGTTGCAGCATCATAACTAAGATTAAATCTTCGTTTCATATAATTTGAAATTTCTTGGCGAAGCTCTAAAAGACCCTTGTTTGAGGTGTAGTGAGTGTGTCCGCCCTCAAGAGAATATATTCCCTCGTCACGAATATGCCAGGGTGTAACAAAGTCAGGCTCTCCAACACCGAGAGAGATAACATCATCCATTTCAGCGGCAATATCAAAGAATTTTCGAATACCTGATGGTGGCATGTTTGTGACAGTTTTGTTTATGTGATTTTTAACGTCAAAACTCATAGAGAAATAACCTCCCTATCGTCTCTTTCGGATGCATTGAAGATAACACCGTCATCTTTATATCTTTTCAGCACAAAATGAGTTGATGTACTGATGATTGATTCCATTGGAGCAAGGTGTTCAGAAACAAAAAGTGAAATATCTTTAATGTTTTTGCCTTCAACTGTCACGCCAAAGTCATAGCTGCCGCTCATAAGATTCAGAGATTTAACCTCAGGATATTGATAGATTCGTTCAGCAAGACGATTAAAGCCATTATGACGTTGAGGTGTTACCTTTAGTTCTATATATGCAGTAACAACATCTCTTTCAGGAATTTTATCCCAATTAACAATAGCACCATAACCAAGAATTGTTCCATCTTTTTCAAGAGAATCAATCAATTCACCGGTCTCTGCAACAGATATATTCAGCATGGCGGCGACTTGCTCTAATGAAAGTTTACAATTTTTGTGCAAAATATCGATTATTTGTTCTGTTAATTTGATTTTGTTCATAGCAAAAAGCCTCCATTTACATGTTTTAATATTTGTGTAAACCAATCACACATTTTATTAATTATAGCATTTTTTGATAATCTAGTCAATGAAAAATTAAAAATATATCATATTTACCTGCCTGTCCGCATAGGTATAGCATAAAGGTACTTGGGATAAAAGGAGGCAGGAAACGTGGAAACGATTAAAGGACTAACATTGACAGAAGTAGAGGAGGCAAGAAAAAAACATGGTTCAAATGTACTCACGGTAAAAAAAGGAGAAACCTTTTGGCAAAAATATTGGAAAAAGTTTGATGACCCAATTATAACCGTTTTATTGATTGCATTGGGAATTAATGTGATTTTCACTTTTTTTGGAAGAGTGGATTGGTTTGAATGTGCGGGAATTTTTGTCTCGGTTTTGCTTGCAACTTTTGTAAGCACCATTTCAGAGTTCAAAAACGAAAAGACTTTTCGCCAAATCCAGGAAGATGCGGCAAAAATTGTTTGCAAGGTATATCGTGCAGGAAATCTTGTTGAACTGCCCGCTGAAGAAATTGTGACAGGAGATTTTGTTCTTTTGCAAGCGGGTGATTTAATACCTGCAGACGGGATTGTTAAAAATGGCGAAGTTAAGGTTGACCAATCTGCTTTAAACGGGGAGAACAAGGAGGTTGAAAAGAAAGCGAACACAGATACCGACGAATATCGCTCAAGATTTATTAATTTTTGGGATAAGCATAGCTTGTTTCGAGGCGCAGTAATTTGCTCGGGACAATGTGTGATGAAAGTTCTTGAAGTTGGCGATAAAACTGTATATGGAAAGCTAAATCGGGAGGCACAGACGAAAGAGCGTGAGAGCCCGCTCCAACATAAGCTTTCGGCGCTTGCGGGTACGATAAGTCGTTTGGGATATATTGGTGCAGGCTTGGTTGTTGTGATAAGAATGCTGCAAAAAATTGTTATTGAAAACAGTTTTAATGCGATTATGATTGGAAAATATTTGTCTGATGTAGCTCAGTTTTTTTCTGATTTTATAAATGCTTTAATCATGGGCATTATCGTTATTGTTGTGGCTGTGCCTGAAGGACTACCGCTTATGATTGCCATCGTTTGTTCACTGAATATGAAAAAAATGATGAAAAATAATGTGTTGGTGCGAAAGTTGATTGGAATTGAAACAGCGGGGAGCATTAATATTTTGTTCACCGATAAAACGGGAACAATAACTTGCGGTAAACTGAAGGTTGTTAGTTTTTTTAATGGTTTGGGAAAGGAATATACCGCGTTTTCTCAAATACCTCATGCACTCAAACGTGTGCTCAATGCTTCGATTATGGGAAATTCATCGGCATATATTTCGAATGGAAAAATTCTGGGTGGAAACGCAACAGATAAGGCTCTTGTTGAGTTTGTTAATTCAGAACTTAATGAAATTGATGTTTTAAAGCTTCAAAAACATGAGGAAATATTGTTCAGTTCAGAACGAAAATATTCGGCAGCAAGTGTTAGTGGTGATATTTGCGGAATGCTTGTTAAAGGTGCTTCTGAAAAAATATTATCAAAATGCACTAAATATTATGACGAGAATGGAGAGATAAAGCCGCTGACAAAAGCTCATTCTCTTAAAATTCTGACGAACGATATGGCGGAGCGCAGCATAAGAATGATAGCTGTTGCAATAGCCGATAGTTTTAATCGCGATGGAATTCCGCAAGGAATGACTTTTGTTGGACTTCTTGGAATTCGTGACGATTTGCGGGCAAATGTTCGCGGGGCGGTGAGCGAGGTTCAACGTGCAGGGATTCAGGTTGTGATGATCACAGGCGATAAAAAAGAAACAGCAGTTGCAATCGCCCGCGAGGCAGGAATAATAAACAGTAAAAATGACAGAGTCTTGACTTCTGAAGACTTAGAAGCTATGTGCGATGACGAGGTTGCAAGTATTTTAGGTGAAATCCGTGTGATTGCAAGGGCATTGCCAACTGATAAAAGCCGACTTGTTCGCATTGCTCAGGAATGCGGGCTTGTGACAGGAATGACGGGTGACGGAATCAATGACCTGTCGGCACTTAAACGTTCGGACGTTGGTTTTGCGATGGGAAGCGGTGCAGATGTCGCAAAGGAGGCAGGAGATATTGTTATTCTTGATGATAATTTTTCTTCGGTTAAGTCGGCTGTACTATATGGCAGAACGATTTATAACAGTATTAAAAAGTTCATAACCTTTCAGTTGACAATCAACCTTGCCGCGGTTTCTGTTTCGGTTTTAGGGCCGATTTTGGGCACGCCAAAGCCACTTACAATAACGCAGATGCTTTGGCTCAATCTTTGTATGGATACTCTGGCTGCAATTGCTTTTGGCGGTGAACCTGCTTTGAAAAAATATATGAATAGCCAACCTAAGCGTAGGGATGAGAATATAATTGATAGACACATGCTGAGCGCAATTTTTGTTGATGGATTGTTTATATGCGCTATGAGTCTTTTGATGTTTGCGTCTGAAGATATACATTATGCGTTTCGTAATCATAGTGATGACCTTTATTTTCAAACGGGATATTTTGGTTTTTTATCTGTAATAAGTTTCC
>JAZNGL010000068.1:0-9596 GCA_045576435.1 Clostridia bacterium | reverse complement strand
AGTTTTAATCTGAAAAGCTTCGACTGTTAAGTCATTCGCTGATTATATAATTTTGATGGAAAACTAAGTTTAAGATATAAAAAAATTAAGAAAATACTGGCGAAAAGAGGAAAAATTATGGAGAGCTTAAAAATATCTTTTGAAGCAGTTGCACCAATTTTTTTAATGATGTTAATCGGGTATTTGGCAAAGAAAAGCAACCTTGCAGATAAAAAGGTTTTTGATGGAATAAATAAGCTTGTTTTTAAGATTTTTTTGCCGGTGCTTTTGTTCTATAATGTTTATACAACAGAGATAGCACGCGTGTTTGAAGTTAAGGCAGCGGTTTTTTCTGTGGTGGCTACAATCGTTGTGGTTGCAGTTGGATTACCGCTTGTTTTTCTTTTAACAGATACAAGTGCTAAAAGAGGAGTAATGCTTCAGGGCTTTTTCAGGTCGAATTTTGCTATTCTTGGTATTCCGCTGATAAAATACATATGTGGTGAAGGTTCGGGCGGGTTTTCGTCTTTAATGGTTGCAATTATCATACCTGCATTTAATGTGCTGGCAGTGATTTCTCTTGAAATTTTCAGAGGCAGTGGAATAAACATTAAAAGTATATTGAAAGGCATTGTAACAAATCCGCTTATAATAGGATGTTTTTTAGGGGTTTTAACTCTTTTGTTTGAAATCAAGTTGCCTTTTGTTATTGAAAAAACTGTTAGCGATATTTCAAAAATTGCATCTCCGCTTGCTATTGTGGTGCTGGGTGCAAGTTTTGAGTTTCCTGATATTCGGGGATATCTTAAAGAAAATATAATTGTTATTCTTGCTAGATTGGTTATTGTTCCGCTTATCATGCTTAGCATAGCGGCAAAATTAGGAATAACGGGTGAACCGTTTGCATGTCTTATGCTTGTGTTTGGCTCGCCTGTTGCGGTTTCATCGTTTGCAATGGCTCAGCAGATGGGTGGTGACGAAAAGCTTGCAAGTCAGGTGATAGTGCTTACTTCGGCACTATGTATTGTTACGCTTTTTGTGTGGATTTTTATATTCAGTTCGATGGGAATAATATAAAACAAATAAAATGAGATTATTTGCAGAGATTTTAAAAATAAGGAGTAAAATATGTATAGTGAAACAATTGAGGTTGGAAATTCTTACAGAGAAGAATATGCAGAATCTCTTGAAAAAATGATTAAAAATTTACAGAAAAAATCAGACGTGGAAAGACGGTTGTTTTTTGAAAAAATCAAAAGCGAACCGGAAAAATACAGAACTGAATTTAAAAAGATGCTTGGATGGCCTCTGACTGAGTGTGACAATGAATTGCCTGAGGTGAAAAGTGAACTTGTTATAACAGAAGGTGAAATGAATATCTATAGATTGTCAATTTTGTTGCCAATAGGGATTAAATTTTATGGAATGTTTTTTGAACATATTGGTGAGAAAAAATTACCTCTTGTTGTTGTTCAACATGGAGCGCTTGGCACTCCTGAGGCGTGTTCGGGCATTTTGAACACAGGAAGCGGAAACTATAATGACATGGTTATGCGCGTATTTAACAAGGACGTTAATGTTTTTGCGCCACAACTGTTGCTATGGGATAAGAAAAGATATAAAGTTGAATATGACAGAATAAATATTGATGCAAGGCTTAAACAGATTGGATCTTCAATAACTGCCGTTGAGATTTATGGTATTATGAAAACTCTTGATTATTTCACCACTCTTGATTGCGTGGATGCTGAACGCATGGGAATGCTGGGCTTTTCATATGGCAGTTTTTATACATTGTGCACAACAGCTATTGACGTCAGAATAAAGGCGGCTTTTGCATGTAGTCAGTATAATAACAGATATAAATATTCCTGGGTGGATTGGACATGGAAGAATTCTGCAAAGCAATTCATGGACAATGAAATAGCTTGCTTGGTATATCCAAGATATCTCGGTATCTATGTTGGAAAAGATGACCCGGTTTTTGATTGTGAATCGGCATGTGAAGAATATGAAAAACTAAAAAACATGATTGATAAAAATTGGATTGATTTTGGAGTTTTTGAAGGAAAACATGAATTTATTAAAGAGGATGAGAAAATAGATAAATTTTTGGATTTTTTAAAGAGTTGTTAGAAAGGTAATACCAAAATGAGAATTTTAGCGGTTGGAGATATTGTTGCATCTGATGGGCGTGAATTTATATATAATAATTTAGGAAGAATTAAAAAAAAGTATAGTATTGACTATTGTATTGCAAATGGTGAGAATAGTGCCAACACAAACGGAATAACTATTGATATTGCAGATAACCTTTTGAATTGTGGAATTGATGTGATAACAATGGGTAATCACACTTTTGCAAATCGTGAATATGAAGAGGTTCTTAATGATTTTCCGCGTGTTATAAGACCAATTAATTATCCGTCGGAGACGGAAGGAATGGGATATTTTGTTGATGATTTGGGAAAAATCAGGATTTGCGTTATAAATGCAATTGGTAGAATTAATATGGATGCGATGGATTGCCCGTTCAGAGCGGTTGAAAAATGCCTCAAGGAGATTGACACAAAGGCAGATTTGATAATAGCCGATTTTCATGCGGAAACCACAAGTGAAAAGCTTGCATTTGCAAATTTTTTTGATGGAAAGGTTGACATTATATTCGGCACACACACTCATGTTCAAACTGCTGATGAACGCGTGCTTCCAAACGGAACGGCATATATAACAGATTTGGGTATGACGGGTGTCAGAGACTCGATATTGGGTGTTAAAAAGGAAATAATAGTTGATATGTATTACACAAGAAAACGTTTTCGGTTTGAAAAAGCTGAAGGTGAGGTTTGGTTTAACGGTGTTGTTTTTGATGTTGATGATAAAACAAAACAGGTTATAGGCATTGAACGATTGAATTTTTCAGCAAAGGATTTGTAATATGTTGATTGAAAATAAAGGCAGACAGCGTTATTTTAAAAGTGAGCTTTTATCAAATTCAAAAAAAATTAATCACGCTTTCACAACTAAGTGTGGCGGTGTTAGCTATGGCAAAATTGAGGGGCTTAATCTTGGATTTCGTTGTGGTGATATCACTGAAAATGTTTTGGAGAATTATAAAATTGTTGCCAAAGATATGGAATTTCCGTTTGAAAGGATAACTACAGCAAGACAAACACACTCGGCAAACATCAGAATAATAAAAGAGGATGATGCTGGAAAAGGTGTGAGTGTTGAAAGTGATATTTATGAAACGGATGGGTTGATAACTAATTGTAAAATGCTTCCGCTTGTGATTTTTTATGCAGATTGTGTACCGATTTTGCTTGCAGATGAACTTTGCGGAGTTGTTGCGGCGGTTCATTCGGGATGGAGAGGAACTGTTAGTAAAATTATTAAAAACGCTGTCGATAAAATGCAGATGGAATTTGGTTCAAATCCTGAGAATATTAAAGCGGTTATAGGACCATCAATTGGACCATGTTGTTTTGAGTGCGGAGCGGATGTAGCCAAACAATTTGATGATGACCTTGTAAGACCTGTTCAAAATTTAAAATTTAAAGTGGATTTATGGCAGGCAAACAAGAAAATTTTATTGGATTGTGGCGTAAAGATGGAAAATATAGACGTTTTTAAAATGTGCACTATTTGCAATAATGACATTTTATATTCATATCGGAGTCATGGTGATGCAACAGGCAGGATGGGTGCAATAATAATGCTGAAATAATTTGTTGAAGGAGGCAGAAAACAGAGTGAAAAGATTACTCATAGCTTTGTTGGTTTTTAATATTATATTCGCTTGCGGATGCGGAAAAACCGAAGAGAATAAAAAAACTGATGAAATGGTGCTATCAGAAACTAATTTTAGTGTTACTCCCAAAAACGAAGAAATATCAATATTTTCATATAAACCTGATACTTTTTGCCCTATTTTGAGTGAAAATGAAGCAAATATCAGAATGCTTGGAATAATATATGAAAGCTTGATTTTATTAGGTGATGAGTTTGTTGCTATGCCAAACTTAGCGGAAGAATGGTCGGTATCTGAAAAAGGTCTTGAGTGGAGAATTAAACTTCGTGATGGAGTTAAATGGCATGATGGTAGTCAATTTAAAGCTGCAGATGTTGTTTATACGGTTAATAAAATAAAAGAGAATCAAAATAGCAATTATTTTTATAATGTAGCTACGGTTTCGAAAGTGTATAGCAGTGGGGAAAATACTGTTTTGTTTACACTTGATGAGCCAAACCCTAATTTTATCAATCTTTTATATTTTCCTATAATTAAAAATAATTCTGTTTCTGAGGAACTCGGTGCATTTCGACCTGTTGGAACAGGTGCTTTTCGGTTTGAGGACAGAAATGAAGGAAATATATACTATTTAATAAGAAATAATGATTGGTGGGGCGGTAAGGCGGCAAGTGAGTGCATAAAGGTTAAAATGTTGCCGGATAAAAACACAGCCCTTTATGCTTTTGCTTCAGGAAGTATAGATTTAACGGGAGTAGACAGCATGGATTGGGGAAAGTTTGTTGACCCTGAGTGTGCATCATTTGTGAAGGTTGAAACGCCTATATATAACTTTATTGGTATAAATCATAAAAATGAGCTTCTTAAAATGCAAGAGGTGCGGAGGGTAATTTCTTATTCCATTGACCGTGAAAAAATTTTGAATGAAGTGGCTATGGGATATGGTGAAGTAGTTAATGTTCCATTACGTTCGTCTTGGTTTTTATGTGAAAACAAAAATGGAAGATATGTCAGAAATACCAAGGCGGCAGAGGAAATTCTTTTAAAAAACGGTTGGGAAATTGTTAAAAACAAATATGTGAAAAGAGCAGAGGGTAAAGAACATCGGCTAAAGCTTAGCATACTCATAAATGAAGATAATTCAGTGCGAGAAAATATCGCGCAGATTGTGAAGAAAAACCTTGAGGATTTTGGAATTAGTGTGAATATTGTTAAAGTTTCTTATGGTGAATATGAGGCACGGATTGCAACAGGAAAATATGATATATTTATAGGAAGCTATTTGCTTTCACCCGATTTAAATACTAAGCATATTCTCGGCGAAGGAAATTGGTTTAACTTTGCTGATGATGAGATGAGAAGTGTAACAGAAAAATTAAATAGCGAAACTGAACCTGAAAAGTTGAAAAGTGCATATACAGAGCTTATGAATCTGTTTGAACAGAACTGCCCGATAATCGGTCTTTATTTTGAAGATACTGTAATGATATACACAAATCAACTTGAGGGTAAGGTTACACCGTCATATTTTCATTGGTATGAAGGTATTGAAAAGCTTCAAAAGGGTGTGTCGGAAAATGAAAAATAGAACCATAATTCATGTGGATATGGATGCTTTTTTTGCGGCAATTGAAGTGAGAGATAATCCTGATATTGCGGGGAAACCTCTTATTATCGGCTCTTTACCTGATGAGCGTGGAGTTGTTTCCACTTGCAGTTATGAGGCTCGGAAATACGGTATACACTCGGCAATGAATATAAAAGAGGCATATAGAAGGTGTCCCCACGGCATATTCATGCATGGAAACATGGAAAAATATACACAGGCCTCTGCTAAAATTCATGAAATTATGTTGCGGTTCACAGACATTATTGAATTTGTTGCTCTTGATGAGGGGTATATGGATGTCACGGACTCAATCATGTTGTTTAAAAGTGCGGAAAACATAGGTCGTCAACTTAAGAAGCAGATTTTTGATGAGGTTGGGGTAACTTGTTCGGTTGGGATTTCATATTGCATGATGGGCGCAAAGATTGCGAGCGAGGAGAAAAAACCAGATGGTTTTTTTGTGATACCGGACAAAGACAAGCTATTGCAATTGATATCTGACAGACCTATTGATGTTATCAATGGTATAGGCAGAAAAACAACAGAGAAATTAAATAGAATCGGGATTTTCACAGTGCGCGATTTGAATAATGCACCCGATGGCATTTTAAAATCATTTGGTTCATTAGGAAATGAAATTTTAAAGCTTGCATCTGGCGAGGATAATAGGGAGGTTATCTCGGAGAGCGTTGCAAAATCAGTCGGCAGAGAACATACATTTCAAATTGATGTTGTTGATAAAGAAATAATTAAGGATGCTCTTTTACTTCTTGCGGGGGATGTTAGTTTCCGGATAAAGAAAAAGGGAATGTGGGCAAGAACAATCACTTTGAAGATTAAATTCAGTGATATGCAAAGTATAACGCGTTCGAAAAGTGGAGATGCAGTTAATTCGGTTAAGGATATATATAGTTGTTCAGTTAAACTTTTGGATGAACTTAAGCCTGCAAAACCTATTCGGCTTGTTGGTGTTAGTATTAGTAATTTTCAGGATACAAGGAAAGAAGAGTGCAGGCAAATTTCACTTTTTGATGATGAAGTGTCTATAAAAGATAAGCAAGAACAAAAAAGCGAGGCTTTAGAAGATGTTGTTTTCAAAATTCACAAAACATATGGTCGTGATATTTTGAAATCTGGCAAGGAATTGGAAGTTTATAAGAAAATTAATGGTAAGAACATAAATCAAAGATAAAAAGCTGCTAAAATAGTAGCGGAATGGAGATGCTTTATGAAACTGTCAGAGGTTAAAGAGATTTTAAAGGCAAAAGTGCTAACGGGAGAGGATATGCTTGAAAATGAAATAAGCTCAGCCTGTGGTTCGGATTTGATGAGCGACGTTTTGGCATATGTTAAAGATAAAGTGTTATTGCTTACAGGTTTGATTAACCCGCAAGTAATAAGAACTGCTGAAATGATGGATATATCAGCAGTTGTTTTTGTTAGAGGGAAGTTGCCTGATGAGAGCGTAATTAACTTAGCAAACACAAAGAATATAGTTATTCTTTCAACAGACTATCCGCTATATCTTGCATGCGGAAAGCTTTATTCAAATGGACTTATGAGTAAGATGGGGGAGGAATAAACTGTGGCTGAGATATTAAAACTCCATTATGATGTAAATGGTGATGATTTTACTTTAGCAGGTGAAACGTCAAGCAAGGTAAAAAAAACCCTTAATCAGCTCGGCTTTAATCCGGAAATTATTCGCAAAACTGCAATAGCAATGTATGAAGGCGAAATAAATATGGTTATTCATGCTGATGGTGGAACTATTGATGTTGAAATATCTTCAGACAAAATTGTTATAGTAATGAAAGATAAAGGACCGGGAATTCCTGATGTTGCTATGGCGATGAAGGAAGGATATTCAACTGCTGACCACAATGTGCGTGAACTTGGATTTGGAGCAGGAATGGGACTTCCAAATATGAAAAAATATTCAGATGACATGGAGATTGAAACAGAGCTTGGAAAGGGTACAACGGTAAAACTTGTGATTAAAGCAAAGGAGTGATCGTAATGCAAAAGTTTTGGCACTCTGTAACGCTTGATAGAGATTTATGTAAAGGATGCACAAATTGTCTTAAACATTGTCCAACTCAGGCAATAAGAGTTCAGGGTGGAAAAGCAAAAATTTTAAAAGAACGCTGCATTGATTGTGGAGAGTGTATCAGAGTGTGTCCGTATCATGCAAAAAAGGCAGTTACGGATGACTTGGAGGAAATAAAAAAATATAAACATGTTGTTGCTTTGGTTGCACCTGCATTTTATGGACAGTTTTCAAAAACCGAGAACATTGAAACGATACTTTCTGCTTTAGTTAAACTTGGATTTGATGATGTGTTTGAGGTTGCTGTGGGTGCACATGCAATAACACAAAAAACACGAGAACTTTTAAAGGCGGGAATGTTAAAAAGTCCGGCAATTTCGTCGGCGTGTCCTGCTGTTATGAGATTAATTGCAATAAGATTTCCAAATCTGATTGAAAACATAGTTCCGCTTAAGTCGCCCATGGAAGTGTCTGCTGCTCAGGCAAGACGCGAGGCGTTAGAAAAGACAGGTCTTAAATCGGAAGAAATAGGAATCTTTTTCATAAGTCCGTGTGCGGCAAAAGCTACTATAGTTAAAGAAGATTATAGCTTGGGTAAATCAAATGTTGATGGTGTTATTTCTATCAAGGATATTTGTATAAAGATGTCAAGAGTTGTCAATAAGGTTGAAAATTTGGACAAGAAAAGGAATTCAGGAAGACTAGGAGTGCTTTGGGCAACAAGTGGTGGCGAAGCAGAGGCGTCTGATGCGGAAAGATATATTGCAGTTGATGGTATACATAATGTTATAAAGGTTTTAGAGGATATTGAGGATGGTAAACTTTGCGACATTGACTATGTTGAAGCTTTGGCATGCCCGGGTGGTTGTGTTGGCGGGCCGTTAACAACAGAAAATAATTTCTCGGCACGCTCAAAAATTCAGCGGATATGCAAGAAAATGAGCGATGATTGTGCAAAAATCGATGCGGATGTAGAATTGACATGGGATGCACCAATTATATATACTCCAATTATGAATCTTGATAGTGATATAAACATCGCAATGAAAAAAATGACGATGATTGAGGAGATATGGGATAAATTTCCAAAGCTTGATTGCGGCTCATGCGGTTCGCCAAGTTGTCGTGCACTTGCGGAGGATATAGTGAGAGGATATGCAAAGGAAACAGATTGTATATTTAAACTGAGAGAAAAAGTTAGTGCTTTGGCAAAGGATATGTTGGAACTTGAGGGACAAAACATACGCTTGAGTAAGGAGGAAGAGAAATGACAGTAGGAGAAATTGCAAAAAAGCTTGAGTTTAAGACATATGTTAATGAAGAGGTTCTTGACACCAATGTTAATGGGTGTTATATCGGGGATTTACTTAGTCTCGCTATGTCAAGAATCCAAAGAGGAAATCTTTGGATAACAATTCAGACAAATGTTAATGTCGTGGCGGTTGCATCGCTCACAGAAGCTGCATGTGTTGTAATTGCGGATGGCTGTGTGCCGGAAAGTAATACGATAGAAAGAGCAAACCAACAAAATATAACAATTTTTGGGAGTGAACTTTCTGCATATGAAATAGCGGTGCGACTTTCGGAGATGGGAATATGAAGCTATATTACGATTTACATATTCATTCCGGGTTGTCACCATGCGGTGATGAGGATATGACGCCAAACAACATTGTTAATATGGCGTGCATAAAAGGTCTTGATTTGATTGCTGTTACCGATCATAATTCTTGCGAAAACGTTCGGGCAATTATGAAAGTTGCAGAGGATAAAATAAAGGTTATTCCAGGAATTGAGATATGCACTGAGGAAGAGGTTCATGTGCTCGCTTATTTTCCCAGCATTGATGCTGCAGAAGATATGGGAAGGTTAATCAAGGCCAATATGCTCAAAATAAAAAATGACCCTAAGATTTTTGGACGACAACTTATTATGAATGAATTTGATGAGATTGTGGGTGAGGAAGAGTTGTTGCTCGTTAATGCAATAACACTTGATATTTATCAAGTGGCAGAAGAAATACGACTTCGTGGTGGTATTTTCGTTCCTGCTCACATAGATAGAAACAGTTACAGCATTATTTCAAATCTTGGTTTATTGCCACCGGACCTTTTGTTTGATGGTTTGGAAATAACGGCAAAAAATCGAGAAAAAATGACAGAACAATATGAAAAAGAGCTAATTTTAACCAGTTCTGATGCTCATTT
>JAZNGL010000067.1:0-38372 GCA_045576435.1 Clostridia bacterium | reverse complement strand
ATCACTGATAGGTGTTTTAGTCAAAAAATTATTACTTGTTTTTTATAATGAAATCTATAAGTGTTACTTTGGCAATTTTAAACTGTTTTCCAATTCTTATACTTTCAATAACATTTTCATGAAGCATTTTATATCCCGTCTTTGTACTTATACCTCCTAATATTTCACACATTTGGTTCACATTAAGTATATCGGGATAATCCTTAAACATTTTTATACATTCGTTTCTTCGTCGTTTTAATTCTGTCATATAACAACCTCCTTTATCAACCCCAAGAAAGGATAACAATACAATGAAATCAAAAAATAAAGCATAATTAAAAACATTAAAAATAGAAAGGATATAAATACATTCTTCAAAAATTCATTAACAAACTATGTAAAAAAGTTTCAGTTGAAGAAATCAGGAATCTCTATAACTCACTTGAATCTATGTGTGAGCAGGATTTGATAGAAGAAGCCTTTTCGTTATTACATACAATTATAAAAACTTCCGGTGTTCGTTTGCCAAGTGAATATTATTACATACTTGATAATAATGAGTTGAGAAACGAGTTTGTCGAGGAAGCTATTGCTGACTTAGAAGATATCCTTTACGACTTGGAATAATATATGTTTTTTTGAAGAAGTATTTAATAATAAAAGTAAAACAGACGGTGGTTAGCTAAACCACTCCATAGGAATTTCACCTTCCCGGCACCGCCCGAAACACCGTCATTGCCTGCGACGCTTTTAACGCTCGGACTATGACTCGGCATAAGTATCATTGTACCAATATAAAGTCGTGGCTTACAGAGGAGCTATCTCTGTTTTATAGTGTAGGTATTCGTCGCTCGCTCTTTCAAGGTCTTGGCGTACCCACTAAATAGCTCGTTCATATTGGAATGTGTCTGCTTACTTGCTATGCTGCATCGCCGTTATCTTGCGTGCTTTCTTTGTCAAGGTTCATTTGAAAGGATTTATGTACTAATTTTGGGCTTAGAATATTTACTGACAATAGTGTTTATTAGATGAAGTTCCTTGCCATCAAGATTTTCAGACAATTTCTTCAATAACCCTTCTTCATCGTCAGATAAAGGTAAAAGAAGATTTTTTCGGTATTCATCAAAAACAAATATCCCGCCGAACATTCCTTGCTTAGTATATATAGGTGCATATCGGCTTAGAAATTCTATATCACGAATTACAGTATTCTTACTTACTTCAAAGTAATAAGACAACTCCATAATGGTTGTTTTTTTGCAATTAGTAATTAAAAACAATATTTCCAACCTACGTTCGAAAGTTGTTAATTTTTACTTCATAACCGATAGCACCTCCTTTCGATTACCATTTTACAGGGGTAACTACCCAAATCTTTGGTAGTTTCAAAAAGTTTTTCAAAAAATTTTTTCATAGTGCTTTCCTCCAATCAATTTTGTGTGTAAATTGGTTGGAGTAAGGAGGTTCACGGCAATGGTGTATTCTGTTTTTTAAGATAAAAAAACAGCCAAAGCAAACTCTACCTAAAGAGTTTTCTTTGGCTGTACGGTGCGAGCGAACCCTTGCTCCGCCATCTGCATCGGAACTACTATTACCTTTATTACTGCTTGTCCTATGTTGATGTGAGCGATTTCTTCTTGCGATTACATAAATAATTGGTCTTAGGCAAATACACATATTTTATCACTCCTGACCGCACGGCAATTCGCCTGCTATCAGAAGCGAATAACCTTATGTGCGTGCGAGATTGCCACGCCAAAATTTCACATTATTCTGTTGTATATTTTGTTTTGAACACTCTTCATCAATAGGCATATTTTCACCTCATTTCTTCCATATTTTGACAATATGTTTTATTATGCGATTTTATTAAACAAATTTTTCAGAAAAAAATTCCGCCTGATTCCTTAAAGAACCAAGCGGTTTTTGATTCATTATTCGATTTATAATACTCTTTTGATATAATAATAGCATTTTATTTACCTCCATCTACGGCAATCTATTTTATTCAAACCGTTTTGATTAAATATCTTTATTTGACTATAATTATACCATTTTTCGATAGCGTTATCTGTCGAAGCTTGTTGTCGAAAGTTAAAAACTTTTCGTCATCATATTATATAAAACGAGTAATTTCTTTGCTTTTAGACAGATTTAGCAAAAAACTTTTATAATTCATCATGCCTTTTCTAATTTTTACGGAACCGCCCCATAAACACAAAAAGAAAGGCTTTTTACAAATGAAATATTTTTGAATGTTTCAAAAATTTTCATCGTAATTTCACCGCCTTTCTAAAAATGAGGTTAAAAAACCGAGTTCTCGGATAAAACATTCGGGAACCCGGATGGGGTTTATTATTTATTTTTGCTTTTGAATTTTCTGAATTATCTCCTTACGCCTATTATAATACTTAATGAACTCGATAATGCTTTCAATATCACAATCATCCATCGTTGAGATTTGCTCAACAATTTCGTCTATGTATTCTTGTTTAACATTAACATTCTTCGATGAAAGTAATCTTCCAAGAGAAATCTCAAGGTGTTCTGCCATTGCTTCAGCAGTTATTACCCTTGGGGAATTTACACCTCGTTCAATTTTAGATAATGCTGATACACTTATATCAAGCATCTCTGCAAACTCTGTTTGCGATATATTTTTTAACCTTCGCAATTCGCTTATTTTATTTCCAAATTCTTGCTTGTTCATAGTGGGTACCTCTCTCGTCAAAATTATATCACTCTTTCTTATTATTTTGAAGAAACCAAAGTCCTATATTGCAAGGACAAAAGTAACAGTACCCGTGCCAATTCAAAAGAAAAAGGTGATTGATGCACTTCATCAACCACCTTGCCCCATTATGAAATAATTGTCTTTTCTATATATTCTTTTAATTTTGTTTTGTCTAAACTTTTAATTTTATCACGGGCATTATGTCAGAGTTTGCGGTGTGTATGAGAAATGGGAAAACACCTGATTCCAAAGATGCACAAAATCTGGTGAAAACCCTGCAAAATCATATCACCGAAAATTACTACCTTTGCACAAACGAGATTTTAGCAGGGCTTGGTCAAATGTATGTTGCCGATGAACGCTTCAAAAATAACATTGATAAACATGCAGATGGTACTGCAGAGTTTATCTGTGAAGCGATAGGGATTTATTGCGAGAAATAATATATAAAGCTGAAATGACACAAAATCATTTCAGCTTTTTCACTTTATCTAAACATTTCTAGCGGATTTCTAACCATTTCGGCTAGAAATCGGTTAGAAATTGGCAATACAAAAATTTCGAGTCGTGGCAAGGGTTTCAAAATAAAAAGTGCCAAAAGTGGCTTAAAATCGGGAAATTTCGTATTCTCTTAACTTCCCTTATCTTCACTCTACTAGGACTAACTTATCACACTTTGGATACCGTGCTTTTCCGCATATTGGTTAAAACTAAATAGGAGCCATCCGTTTTAGATGACTCCTTTGGCATTTATTCAATATGAAATTATTTTCCAAGCAAAAACTCAACCGCTTCAAAATATCCTTTTAATCCGTGTCCCATAATTGTCTTTGCTGAAGCTAAGCGAACATAGCTTATTTGTCTGAAATCCTCACGCTTTGAAACATCTGAGATATGCACCTCAACCGTGGGGATTTTTGCCGAATTTAAGGCATCCAAGAGAGCAATGCTTGTATGAGTATATGCTCCGGGATTTATAACAATTCCATCCGCCTTTTCAAAATAAGCCTCCTGAATTTTATCCACTAAATCGCCTTCGTGATTGGATTGATAACAAACTAATTCATATCCATTTTCCTCCGAATGTTTTTTTAATGAATCAATGAGGCTCCGATAACTTTCCGTTCCATATTTATCCGGTTCTCTTATGCCGAGCATATTAAGATTTGGTCCATTTATAACATATATTTTCATTGCTTAAAATCTCCTATTATAATATCTGATACCTCGTTCACATCGCCTGATGCATCAATTTTGACATCTGCACATTTTTCATAAATGTCATATCTTTCATTGTATTTTTTAGATAACGCCTCTTTTGTACTTGTGAGCGGTCTGTCCTGGGTTGGCAAAAGCTTTTCAAGAGGTCTGTCCAAAAAATAAATTCTACCATTTTGCGATAAGGCGGTCACATTATCTTCTTTCAATACAACACCGCCACCTGTGGCTAGCACAATCCCCGTTTTCATTGATGCTTCATTCACTTCATCACTTTCAAGCTTTCTGAAATATTCTTCACCCATTGATGTGATTATTTCAGAGATTATTCTGCTCGATTTTTTCTCAATGAGTTCATCGGTATCAAAAAACTCTCTGTTAAGTCTTTTCGCTATTTCTTTTCCAACCGTGCTCTTGCCTGATGATGGCATACCGATAAGAACAATGTTTTCCTTTTGCTTTCTTAACTTTTCAAAAACTTCATCAAGCTTTCCGTTTTCATATTTCTTATCCAAGAATATTTCCGATGCCAACACGCCTTGAGCCACAAGCATATATAGTCCGCCTTCGGCTTTTATTCCAAGCTTTTTGCTATCCGATATAAGCTGAGTTTTAAGCGGGTTATATACCGCATCAATCACTCCTGAAAGCTTTGAAAACTTAGCTATATCAATCGGCTTTGTGAAATTATTTGGGAACATGCCAAGCGGAGTTGTGTTTATAATAACATCCAAATCTTTATGTTTTTCATATAATTCCTCATAGGTTATGGTATCTGCCTTTTTTGTTCTTGAAACAGTTATGATTTCCCTTGCCAACAGCGATTTTGAAACCGCCTTCGCAGTTTTGGAAGTTCCTCCCGTTCCCAGAATTGCAACCTTTTTATTTTTTATATCGATTTTTGCATGAGCTATCAGCATGCTCATTCCATAAAAATCAGTGTTATATCCATAAAGCTTGCCGTCTTTATTTACAATAGTGTTTACTGCACCAATTTCTTTTGCGGCATCATCTATATGAAAAAGATAAGGAATAACCGTTTCCTTATAAGGAATTGTAACATTTATTGCCTTAAAATCATGGCTTTTCATAAAATCATCAATCTTATCCTTTGGAATTTCACAAAGCTCATATTCATAATCAGAAAGGCTATTGTGTATTTCTTTTGAAAAACTATGTTTTAAGTGTTCTCCTATACATCCGTATTTCATACTAAAACCCCTTTATGCCTGCAGATAGCTTCCAAGGAATATCAGATTATTATTCCCCATTGAAAGCTCATCCAAAATGCGAACCGTTTCATCTGCATATATTGATGCTTCCAAATCAAAATAGAAAGAAAATTCAAAATCTCTGCCTGCGATTGGTCTTGATTCAAGCTTTGTGAGATTAAGTCCCGCCATTGCGAATTTGGAAATGGTGCTGTTTAGTGAACCGGGTGTGTGGGGAAGATTCATTATAATACTTATTCTGTCAGCCCCTGGGTATATCAAAAGTTCTTTTGTGATGCAAATAAATCTTGTGAAGTTGCTATCCGAATTTGCAATTTTTTCATCTATAATAGAAAGTCCATAAATTTCTGCACAATCGGGCGAAGAAATTGCTGCTATATCTGACCTTTTTGAGTCTGCCACAAGTTTTGCCGCAACCGCCGTGTTTTCGCAAACAGTTACCTTAACATCGGGGTAATCCTTTAAAAAGCAAGAGCATTGACCGATTGCCTGTTCGTGAGAAACAATTTCCTTTATTTCCGAAAGCTTAACGCCCTTATTTGCCATAAGCACATGATTTATTTTAAGCTTAACGCTTTTGATAATATGAAAATTATAATTTTTCATAAGGTCATAAACCGCAATTACCGTGCCATGAATTGAATTTTCAATCGGCAATATTCCATATTCGCAGGTTCCATTTTCAACCGCCTTAAAGACATCCTCAAAGGTTTTGACATATTTAATATCGGGGTTTTTGAAAAGTCTGTCACAAGCGATTTGTGAATATGCACCCTCAACGCCTTGGCATGCAATCGTTCCCGATTGTGGAAAAATTTGCGGAGTATCCTCAAGAGCCTTTTTTATTTTTTCTGCGAACTCTCCGTCCACTTTCGCATTCCTTTTGTTCTGATAGCTTTTGCTTAAATCCATAAGACAACTAAAAAGCATTCGTGAATAATCCGCCATCTCCGCACCTGATTTTTCACTTACTCTTTTTAATATTTCTCTTTCCCTGCCTTTTTGTAAGGTTGAAATGTTATTTTCCTTTTTGTAATCTGCAACCTCAGACGCCTTTTCCATTCTTCTTAAGAATAGCTTTAAAATTTCATCATCTATTGCATCTATTTCTTTTCGTAATTCTCCTAAATCCATTGTAGTTCACCTCTATAATACAAAATCCGATATAGCTATTGCCGATATTGCTTCAATGCAAGGCACCGCACGAACCGCAATGCAAGGGTCATGCCTGCCTTTAGTTGATAGGATTACATTTTCATTTTTTGAAAAGCTTATACTTTGTTGCTCTTTTGAAATTGATGGTGTGGCTTTAAACGCCACATTAAATGTAATTGGCATTCCTGTTGTTATTCCACCAAGTATGCCGCCATGATTATTTGTTTTGGTTTTAACTGTATTATTGTCCATATAAAACTCGTCGTTATTCTCTGAGCCTTTCATTCTGGAAGAATCAAAGCCTTTGCCAAATTCAATGCCTTTCACACCGCCAATACCAAAAACATTTGATGCAACGGCATTTTCAATTCCGTTAAACATGGGCTCACCGATCCCTGAATCAAGACCATATATTCCACACTCAACACATCCGCCGATAGAATCGCCTTCTTCTCTTACGCTTAAAATCACTTCTTGCATCTTTTCTCCTGCATCTTCTGAAAACGTAGGAAAGGCGCCGCTTTTTATTTTGTTTAACTGTTTCTCGTCAAGCAAAAGCGTATCTATTTTATCGTCATTAACTTCACCAACCGAGGATAAATGTGCAACAATTTCAATTCCTCGTCTTTTTAAAATCTGCATTAAAATTCCGCCAACAGCACAAATGGGTGCAGTAAGTCTGCCCGAAAAATGTCCGCCACCTCTTAAATCGCAATAACCATTATATTTTGTGTATGCAGTAAAATCGGCATGACCCGGTCTAGGAATATCAACCTTATAATCAGCAGACCTTGTGTTTTCATTTTTTATTAAAAGACAAAGCGGGGCACCTGTTGTCACGCCATCTTTAACGCCTGATACAATTTCTGGAATATCTGCTTCCTTTCTTGGAGTGGAATATTTGTTGTTTCCACCTTGACGACGTTTTAAAAAGCTTTGTAGCTCTTCAAAATCAATTTTTTCTCCCGCGGGCAAATTATCCACAACTGCACCAATCCCAGCGCCGTGAGATTCACCAAAAATACTGACTTTTATCTTTTTACCTGTTTCAGATGACATTAACTTCCCCTCCAATGCTCAAAAAATCTTCCATAAAGGATGGATATGACTTATCAATTGCTTTTGCATCCTTTAAAATAATGTTATTTTCACAAATTGCACTTGCCACAAATGCCGACATTGCAATTCTATGGTCATTATAACTTTCTACTGTTCCTCCATTTAATGTTCCATTTCCATATATGATTAAACTGTCATTTGTTTCTTCAGCCTTGCCACCAAGCTTTAATATGAGCTCTTTTGTTGTTTTAATTCTGTCACTTTCCTTTATTCTTAATCTCTCTGCATTATATAGCTTTGATTTGCCTTCTCCGCCGCAAGCCAAAACAGATAATACAGGAAACAGGTCAGGGCACTCGGAAACATCAAAATCAAAAGGCTTTATTTTGCTTTTTTCAACAGTTATCTCATTGTTTGAAACCGTATAATTCACGCCTGCAAGCGACAGCACATCTAAAAGCATTTTATCGCTTTGATGAGAATTTAAATTAAGATTTTTTATTGTAATCTTGCCACCAATAGCTCCAAGCACCATAAAGAATGCCGCATTTGACCAATCGCCCTCAACAATATATTCATTTGGAGATGTGTAGCTATCGGTTTCGTTTATGACAAATTCATTTTCGTTTTGTTCTACTTTTATTCCAAATTTTTTCAGAGTATCAATAGTCATATTAACATAAGCCGAAGACTGTAGCTTTGATGTTAGCTTTATCGTGCTTTTACTCTTCAGTAACGGAAGTGCAAATAAAAGTCCCGATATAAATTGAGAGCTTATATTCCCTGCGATATTAAATACTCCGGGAGCTGTTTTTCCTGACACAGTTATTGGAAGATTAGATGCTGAAAAACTATTTCCATGCTCGCTTAATAAATCAACAATCAACCCCATTGGTCTTTCAGGTAATCTTCCGCTGCCAACAAAAGTTGCACCACATCCAAGCGCTGACAAAACAGGCAATAGAAATCGTAACGTTGACCCACTCTCAAAGCAATTCAACGTGGGCTTCTGTGAAAGCTTTTTAATAGATTCAATCTCATATACTGTATCCTTTTTTACAAAGTCTGCACCTATATTCTTTATACAGTTCAAAGTTGCCTCAATGTCTTTTGATATGTGCGAAATATGTATGTTTGTCTTGTTATCGGATAGTGCAGAGCAAATAATCGCTCTGTGTGCATCCGACTTTGAAGCAATGGCAGAAACCGTGCCTCCCGGCTTAATTGGCTTTATCTCTACCTGCATTTTAACACTTCCTTAAGCTTTGAAACCTCCATGCTTTTAAGCACACAGTTCCCAATTTTTTCAGGGACAACAAGGTTTATTGTGTCTCCGTTTATTTTTTTATCCTTTACCATAGCCGATAAAAGCTCTTCGGTTTTAATGTTTATGTTTGTTGGGATGTTATTCTTTTCAAGACATTTTATAATTTGTGGATGGGTATCTTCCTGTGACCATCCTAAGCTATCGCTAATTTTTGAAATCATCGCCATGCCAATTCCAACTGCAATTCCGTGAGATATTTTAAAAGCTGATGCCTTTTCTATTGCATGACCAATGGTATGACCAAAATTCAAGAGCTGTCTTTTGCCTGTGTCAAATTCATCTTGGGAAACAATTTCTGCCTTGATAGAAACGCATCTTTCTATAACGCTTTCAATATTCCAATTATTATTTTGGGAAAGCAGGTTAAATAACTCCTTATCACAAATTGCACCATATTTAACTGCTTCTGCAATGCCTTCTTTGAAATTCTCTTTTGGCAAAGTATCAAAGGTCATAACATCACAAACAACAAGTCGTGGCTGATAAAACGCACCTGCAAGATTTTTTCCTGCTTTGAGGTTTACGCCTGTTTTGCCGCCAACCGACGAATCAATAGCCGCAAGAAAAGTCGTGGGAATTTGAACAAAGTCAATCCCTCTTAAATATGATGATGCCACATATCCCGATACATCGCCGACAATTCCGCCACCAAGAGCTATGATTAAATCAGAGCGTGTCACACGGTTTTCTGCCAAAAATTCCAAAATGTCGCAAACAGTTGCCATTGTTTTATGGTTTTCACCATGAGGAAAAGCAAATTTAATAGCATTAAATCCTGCATTTTGAAGCATAGTCACCATCATATCAGAATACAGTTTATCTACATTATCATCAGTTACTATGGCTACAGTTTTTGCCTTTGTCAATTCCTTTATTTTATCGGGGATTATTTTTAAAATATCTTTTCCTATTATGATATCATAAGGCTTTTTAACCCCTTTAACCGTAACTTTTTTATTCATTGTCAAGCGCCTCTTTTAATTCTCTACCTTTTTTGAGTAGTTCTTTTAACCCGTCTGCATCATTATTTTCAAGCGCAGCTTTATATTCGCTTAAACTATCAATCAGTCCGCTGATTTCTGTGATAAGGTTTTTCTTATTCTCTAAAAACAGTTCAGTCCACATTGTTTCGTTGAGGTATGCAACCCTTGTTAAGTCTTTAAAGCTTCCCGCAGACAATCCTTTGTGCTCCTGTGCAGTTTTACTTTTTACATATGCATTTGACAAGACATGAGCAAGCTGGGAGGTATATGCAATAACTCTATCATGGTCTTTTGCAGTTTTTACCGTTATTTTTCCAAAGCCAATGGAAAGGAAAAATATTTTTATATGGGCAAGGTCCTCAATTTTCACACTATCATCAGGTGTTAAAATCATGGAAGCCTCCGCGAAAATTTCTGCATTTGAATATTTAAAGCCAATTTTTTCGATACCTGCCATTGGGTGTCCACCGACAAATATAAATCCATTTTCTCTTGCTATTTCAGGAATGTTATCACATACCTTTTCTTTAACACCGCCACAGTCTATGACATATGCACCTTTTTTGATAAGGTGTGCATATTTTTTAACCGTTTCAACGGTTGCATCGGGATATAACGCCAAGATGAGCATATCGCATTCGCCAATATTTTCCTCCGTAAGTTCTTCGTTTATTGCTTCAATAATCTTGGCTTTTGTAACTATGCTTTTGTCAATATCCATTCCCAAAACATAATGCTCAGTGTTTAATCTTATAGCCTTTGCCATAGAGCCACCAATAAGTCCAAGTCCTATAATTCCTATTTTCATTTTTATTAATCTCCTTATACTAATTCTGCTAAATCATAAATGAGTTTTTCGCTATTTTCCCAGCCAAGGCAAGGGTCTGTTATTGATTTTCCATAAATACATTCACCAATCTTTTGTGAGCCTTCTTCTATATAGCTTTCAATCATAAAGCCCTTCACAAGCTTTTTAATTGCTGAATCATGTCTTGTACTATGCATAACATCCTTTGCAATACGCATTTGCTGAAGTGGTTGCTTTCCTGAATTTGCGTGGTTTGTGTCAATAATTACACCGGGATTTTCAAGCCCTGATTCGCTATACATCTTACATAACAGTTCTAAATCTTCGTAATGATAATTAGGAAGTGACTGACTGTGCTTGTTCACATATCCTCGAAGGATAGCGTGTGATAGTGGATTGCCTTCAGAATGAACCTCCCAACCACGATATATGAATGTGTGCTTATGTTGTGCCGCTTTTATAGCATTCATCATAACCGATAAATCTCCGCTTGTAGGGTTTTTCATTCCAACAGGAACAGAAATTCCACTTGCGGTTAATCTGTGTTGCTGATTTTCAACACTTCTTGCACCAATTGCAACATAAGCCAAAATATCGTCCAGATATCTGTAATTTTCAGGATAGAGCATTTCATCCGCACAAGAGAAGCCTGTTTCTTTAATTGCTCTTATATGCAAATCTCTAATCATCATAATACCTTTAAGCATATCAGACTTTTCGGTTGGATTTGGCTGATGAAGCATGCCCTTGTAACCATCGCCAGTTGTTCTTGGCTTGTTGGTGTAAATTCTTGGAATGATAAAGATTTTATCCGAAACCTTTTCTTGTACTTTTCGTAAGCGAGAAATATAATCTATGACGCTATCCTCATTGTCGGCAGAACAAGGACCGATAATTAAAATAAGCTTTTCGCTTTTGCCTGTGAAAATATCTGCAATTTCTTTTGCTCTTGTTTCTATGGTTTTTTCTATGTCCGTCGATAACGGACACATCTCTTTAATTTCCTTTGGTATGGGAAGCTTTCTTTCAAATGTTAAATTCATAATCTATAATCTCCTTAATTTTTATGGAATGCAACTGCAGTATATCCTGCAATCTTTTTGCCTAAATCATCTTTAACCTCAACCGTATAATGTCCTAAGTTCCTGCCATCTTTGTCGGTTGTGCATATTGCAATCAATTTCGTGCCTTTTGTTGCAGAATAAAATCTGATATTGCTCTCTATCGCAACAGATGGTACGCCATTTAAGTTAGATGCTACTGCAAATGCAAGGTCAGCAAGGGTAAATATTGCGCCACCCATAACTGAGCCATGAGCATTTAACAAATCATCGCATATTGGCATTTCACAAATTACTTTATTCTCATCCGCCTCAATAATTTTACAACCTGCATTTGTTGCAAATCGGTCATTTTTATAAAGTTCCCGTAATTTTGTAATTTCCATCACGTGTTCTCCTCCCATCTTTTACGTTTTGTTTTAAGTCAGGCATTGCAGACTTTTTTGTGATATTCCAATAAATAACTTCTGCAATCGCCTTTCATATAATTTAAGTAAAACAAAAAGTCCGCACAGTTTTGATTTAAAATCAAAATTTCATGCGGACTTCATTTTCACTTCGTAATTGCCATCAAGCCGACGGCGAACAAGCCATCGAGTTAACACGCTTTTGCAAAGAATGAAAAACCGCACAGATGGCTATAATAAAATCGATTATTAAGAATATTAATATGTCTTATAGTCATATGCGACTCTCCTTTTCTTTGAAATTAATAAACATTTTACACCCATTTTTTTGATTTGTCAATAGTTTTTTTAAATTTTGTTTTATTAAGATAACTTCAAAAACCTTTTCTTTTTATAAGGGAAAGGTTACATATATCTATTTAAAGAAGCTATCCCACGCCAAAGACGTACCTGAGGGTGTGTTTTAACGTTTTTATAAATTATTTCCTAATAATTTTTAATTATCTCCATGCAGCCTTCATGGATATCCTTATATGTTGCCTCAAAATTTCTCGAATACCATGGGTCTTTAACATCTCTGTCCGCAAGAAGCTTTTTTACTTTATTTTTGGCATCTCCGCCAAGTATTTTGATTGCGCTTCGCAAATTGTTGCTATCCATGCAAAAAAACAAATCATATTTTTCATAGTCACTTTTCTTTAATTGCACTGCATATTTCCCTTCACAAGAAATTCCATGTTTTTTTAACTCAGCTTTTGCAGGAGGATAAACAGGACTTCCAACATCTCCCCAGATTTCCTCCGTGCTGACAGCACAAGATGCAATCACAAAATCCTTTTCTCTACCCTCTTTTTTAACCATATCACGAAGTATAAACTCTGCCATAGGACTTCTGCAGATATTTCCGTGACAAATAAACATAATTCTAGTCATAGTTTCCCTCTTAATCTTTATTTATAACCTTTTTACACCAAGTTCTTCTGCCGCACTTGGGACATTTCAGATAACGAGTAGTTCCCCTATGCATTGCCCAAAGTGCTTCAGAATATGTCGGCACAATTTTCTCACCGCATTTTTTACATTCATATGCACCAACGCTCACTTCAAGCTTCAACGCATAAAAGCACGGAATTAAAAACAAAAAACAAACCGCAATAATTGCCACAATCTCCCATGCCCCATCGGGTATTAACATTGCGGCAAAAACTCCGAAAAGTAACGCAATAATGCTTTCTGCCATAATTATCCACATACAGGACCATATTATTTTGTTTTTCTTCTTAACCTCTTCAGTTAGCTTTAAAATGAGTTCCTTTTGTTTTTCATTATTCTTTTCCATTTTCACTTTCTCCTTGCAATTAAATTTTTTATTCTAATTGTCCCAGTAATTTCAATCTTTCTTTACATGGAAATTGTTTGTCAAATATTTCCCTCAAAGCACACTGCACCAAAACCAAGGTTGGTTGCTTTTTCCAAAGAATAGTCAAGCAATATCTTCCCGTAGCCTTGTCTTTTAAGTTCAGGGGTAATGCAAATTGGACCCATCGTCAACACGGGGATTATTACCTAAAATATTTTTAGAATTATTGTTTTTTCTGCCCAAGTATAACATATCTTGCAAAAGGTGTTCGTTTTATCAACTCATAAAGCCCAAACGTAATCACAAACTCAAGCACCAACGCTATGAGATAATTTAAAATCACAGGCAAGTTAAAATATGTGGTTAGTACATAGCAAACAGTAATCAGCACGGGATAATGCAGAATATATATTCCAAAACTTGATTTTGTCATATATCGTGCAGGCTTATTAAAATGCCTTTTGGCAAAACCAAAAAGGGTTAAAACAACAAACCATAAATAAACATTTGTAATTATGTTTTTGAGGCATTCATCGCTCGTAAAATTTGTGCCAATAAATTTAGTCCCATACCATATGCCGAACACAACCGCTATCCCTAAGCTCCACCATCTTGCTTTTTCAATTTTTTCTTGTATCCCATCATGTGAAAACAAAAAATAACCCATCAAAAACGCTGTAAAATATATGCCAAAACGATATGTTGTGAGCACCGGTAAATTTAAAATCTGAGCTGACAAAAATATTGCTATAAACTTTAAAAATACTATTGGCAAACTAATATTTTTGCACTTTTCCCAAAACCTATCTTTCTCAAGCTTTTTAATCAGTACCAAAGCACAAGAAAACACAAAAAGCATTTGTATGAACCAAAGCGGACCCGTTCCAACAACCGCCGATATTGGATAAACAAGCGCCTTTGGCATATACTCTAATCCCCCGCCTATTTTAATATTAAGATAGCCGGTCCACCAATGAATTACAAACATTCCAAGAGTTGACGGAACAACGAGTTTTCTCGCGCGCATTACTATAAATTCTTTGTTTGATTTTTTTAAAAGAGCGTATCTCGCACTCATTCCCGAGATAACAAACAACAGCACCATAAACCATGGATATATAAGAGTTGCAATCCCATCAAAAAATAAAATATTTTTTGCATTTGGAATTCCACCTAGAATACCAACTCCGTTAAATATATAAAAAACATGATAAACAAGCACTAACAAAACTGTCGACCATCTTAAATTATCCAAATAGTTTTTCCGCATAACTTTCGCTCCCTATTTCTTTTCACTTTCAAAAACTGCTTCTGAAAAGGCTTCAAACATGGCTTTGGGGGGAATTGCAAGCCCCTTTCTTTCATCTCCAAAAACAACTAAAGTATCTCCCGTTTTGATTCCAAACACTTCGCGTGCTTGCTTGGGAATGACTATTTGTCCCTTTTCGCCCACCGTCACCGTCCACGCATATTTCCCTTTTGGTTCACTCATAAAATCTCTCCTTTTGTTATAAAAGTATGATTTGTATAACTTATTATACCGCTTGTTTTTTCGTCTGTCAAGTGAAAATAAAAAACGAGTCGTAGGACTCGTTTTTTATCTTTATTTCTTTTTTTATTTGGCTATTTTTTCAACTTATTAAGAGTTTCCTTGCCACCCTCAATAATCAACTCAGCAACCCCTGATTTAAACGAAGAGCTTCTTGCCTCATATCCGCCCTCGTCATAAGCAGACTTCATTGGGAAATATCCCATTGAGCCATTCACAAGGCAACACGGCATTATCAATTCCCAACCTTCAGCTTCCTTAATTCCTCTTCCAACATCTGTGAATGGTTCCCCTGCAATACCAACCATTGCAACAGGGCCAAGTTTCACGCCTGTTAGTCTGATATTAAAATATTCAGGGCCATTTTCCAAATTACAAATTCGACAAGCTTCAGCCACAACTGTTGTAAGCTCCATTGCCTCATATGGGATTTCATTATCCCTGCCAGCATCATATAATTCTTTATATTTTTTAGCAAGAGGTATCTGGTCCTTAGTTGGCATATTGGACGGAACCTTTATGTCGTTTATAATTATATCAATATCATCAATATCAACATATTTTACCTTATCATACACCTGAAGAACCGTTCCTGCCAATGCTCTGCCCACAAAACGCGCCATTCCCGGGCTCTTCATTTCATTGTCAAAGCTGATTTCAGTGTCGTTCATATCTCCATCCTTCGGGAAAACATTTGTGCTACCAACGTCGCCCTGTGCTCCGCCAAAGAATATGCACTTTGTTCCATCTAAAGCTTTATCAAGCGTTCTGCTCATCCAGCTTGGCCAATCAGCAGAGAGAAGTTCTCCTCCAACTGTGTCAACATGAAGTCCATAATTAACGAGAACAATGCTTTCTGCACCCTCTCTGTCAAATCTCAAAACATTAACTCTTTGGTCAAGCGTGCCGATTGGATGGTCAATGTTGGGGTCTTCAACAGGTGGACATGTCATTGTTGAACCATCTTTCATCTTATAACGTCTTATGTATGCAACTCTCTCCGGCGCATATCCAATAATATATCCCATTTTTGATGGTTTTATGTCCATGAGCGCAAGCTGAACACAATCTGCAATTCTTTCACCCACGAAACCCCTATATTCTTTAACAAGCTCAGGTGTAACATTCATGCCAAGAGCGGGCTCTATATAGGGACCTGTGTGAGTGTGAGTTGCGGCTAAAAAAACATTTTCCTTTGAAATTCCTGTTTGTTTTTCAATGCGCTCAACATATTCTTCATAAACATTCGTGCTAAGCATACAATTATCAACGCTTATTAGCGCTATCTTCTTGTTGTTTTGTTCTATTATTAAAGTTTTAACCTCTAAATCATCTAAAAAGCCTTTTCCATATCTTTCTTTAAAATATCCCACCATTCCAATTCCAAGTGGCGGGTTTATATTTACCGTGCTAAAACCTACTTTTATCTCGCTCATTTTCTTCTCCCCCATTCTCAATTTTTTGCTTAATTATATCATCGAGAGCCTCTTTTGTCAACAAAAACATTGCTTTTTATTTCACTTGAGATTGCATTTAGTTCCAACGTTTCCTTTCTTTATTGACTGAGTGTTTTTTTTTGTGATAAAGTTTGTTTATAGTTTATTTGAAAGGACTGAAGCAATATGATAACAGAGAAAAAAACAATATTAAAGCTTACTGCCTTAAAAACAGACGCTCCGTTTTGTGCCGAAATCATTGCAGAGAAAAAGATTGCTTCCTGCGATTGGTTTGTGTTATCTGAAAATGATGAAATTGTGGCTCGTGGTAACGAAACTGTCAACGAAAATTCCTTGAAATTTGAAAAGGCTTTCAACGCTATTCCTTGGTCTGCAGAACACCCCTATCTTTATACTTTTAATGCAAAAATAGCCTTTGCAGACGGCAGCGAAGAAGAACTTTCTGACCGCTTTGGTTTTAGATATTTTTCTTTTGACGAAAAATATATCTATCTCAACGGTTTTCCTTTTTATATGCGTGCATATATTCGCGGTGCTGCAGCTCATGAGCATCAAAATAACTGTAATTTGTCGGAATATGATTTTTATAAAAAGAACATTGAAATGGCTAAAAGCTACGGTTTTAACGCCATTCGCTTTCATTCTGTTATTCCGCCCGAGGAATGTTTCCGCGCAGCAGATGAGCTTGGAATTTTAATTCACATTGAAGCGCGAAAAGAAAAGTCAGACTATAATAATCTTCATGAAATGCTCTATGGTAAAAATGATTTCGTGAGCAATGATGAATTGCTGGAAACAATACACTCACTATATAACCACCCATCATTTATGGTTTATTGTGTGGGTAACGAAATTCGTCAGCCGGGTAAAAAACCGAGAATACGCGAAATCCGTGATTTCATTAAAAAGCATGACCCTACCAGACTTTTTATTGACACCTGCGCTCATGGCGAATATGACCGCGACTATGTTGATTTTGATGTTCAGCACATGAGCTATTTCTTCCCTTATGGCAAAAACGCAAACATGTTTGAAGATACAGACAACCTTCTTTGTTTTGGAACCGTAAACGATAAAGAAATGGTAGCAGAAAACGAAAATAGCAAAATCCGTCGAGGAATTTCTTTCCCTCGTCCGCTGATTGCTCACGAGGTTTGTCACTATACCTCATGGCGTGATTTTTATGCACTGAAAGAAAAATTTCAAAAGAATAACCGACCTGTTCCATGGTGGGTGGATGAAGAAATCAAAATGATTGAGGCAAAAGGCTATAAAGAAGGCTTTAAAGATACTCTGCAAATTACAAAAGACAATCAGTTCCGTTGTTGGAAAACAGCTCTTGAGGCGTTGCGTGCGAGCAACCTTCTCTCAGGCTTTCACATGTTGCAGTTTGCAGATACCGACAAATATGAAAACTCAAACGGAGTTGTGGATTGCTTTGATGACCCGCATGGCATATCGCAAGAAGAATTCCGCAAATTCAATGCCGATACTGTTATTTTGGCTCGTCTTCCAAAGCAAATATATGTTGCAAGTGAAAAAACTAAAATTCCTGTTTTGTTGTCGCAATATATGATTAATCCACCTAAGACAGCTAATTTTTCATTTAACCTTTCAGGAAACAACAAAGTATATGCTTCCGGGAAAATGAAAGACATAGAAACTTATAGATCCGGACTATATAATCTACTTACCCTAGAAATTGCTCTTCCTGAAACAATAGTAGCAGAAAAATTAATTTTGACCTGCTCTTTGGATTTTGAAGATGGTTCAAAATGCGAAAACAGCTGGGAGCTTTGGGTATTCCCTAATGATGAAACCTTAACGCTTGACGCAAAAGCTGATATGCAAGAGAGCTATTTAGATAATGTTTATACTTTCAACGAGGCTTCAAGCTTATTAATCACAGATAAACTAAACGATGATTTGTTTGCACACCTAAACGATGGCAAAGATGCTATTTTGATATATCGAACAGATTGGACCCGACATCTGTTAGACAAGAATATGCCCGCGCCTCAATATGCTTTCAGAGCCGTTTGGGAACGCTATAAGGGTGTTATTTGGGATAGAGGAACATTAAACGGTGGACCGGATAACAAAGAAATATTGAACAAATATGGTTTTGTTACTGATGGGCAAATTAACTATCAATACTATCCACTGATTGAAGATTCCGACAAAATCAATCTTGATGATTTCCCGGTTGAAGTTGTTTCTCTTGTCAGCGGTCTTGATAAATCCAGTCGTGACCGTTTCGACCCGACGAAATTTAATTTACCCGAGCTTATGTATGACAGAACTATGCGCCACTTCTCCTATGCTTTCACTGTTGGCGTTGGAACTGGTCGCCTTTTAGTCACTGGATTCAATTTTACAAGCATTAGTGATGACCCCGCAAGTCGGGCTATGCTGAAGACACTGGTTTCTTATTGTTCATCTAAGGATTTTGTTACTAAAGAAACACTTTCTGTTGATGATTTGAAAAAATATTTAACAACTGTTGCAAATTCCGGTCCAAATAAAGAAGGAATGATGACTCAATATTGGCAATTAGATGATGAACCGGTTGAATCTATGGATTATTGGACAGAATCAGAAAGATATTTAAGAGAAGATTAATTTTAAAAATGGCTCTGTTTTAAACGGTCTTAAAAAATCAAAATTTATAGCGTAGTAGTTATAAAACTACTACGCTATTTTCATTTTTTATATCAATCGGTTATTTAATTATTTTTATTTTTCTTGCAATTATCTTTCATAAGGCATCCGCCACAGTTACATCCACACAAAGATTCTCCTCGTCTTTTTTTGCGTATACTTCTTATAATAATTAAGAGAATTGCTAATCCTAAAATGCTTGCGATTATTATTGATGGTAAATTCATTTCAAAGCACCTTCCTTAAAAATCTATTTCAATGGATACCGGGCAATGATCCGAGCCAAAAATTTCAGGATGAATTGAGGCTCCTTTAATTCCCTTTTGAAGTCTGTCAGATGTCAAAAAATAATCAATTCTCCATCCTGCATTCTTTTCACGCGCTTTAAATCGATAGCTCCACCAAGAATAAACATTTTCAAGCTCAGGATATAAGAATCTGAAGCTATCCGTGAATCCTGCTTCAAGCAATTTAGTCATTTTCTCTCGTTCTTCATCGGTAAATCCCGCATTTCTTCGATTTGTTTTTGGATTTTTTAAATCAATCTCCTCGTGAGCAACATTCAAATCTCCGCAACAAATCACAGGCTTCTTTTTGTCGAGTTCAAGCAAATATTTCCTGAAATCCTCTTCCCATTCCATTCTATAATCCAGCCTTTTAAGCTCATTCTGGGAGTTTGGCGTATAGCAAGCAACAAAATAAAACTCATCAAATTCCAGCGTAATTAGTCTCCCTTCATGGTCATGCTTTTCAATCCCCATGCCATATGAAACTGAAATCGGTTCAACCTTCGTGAAAACCGCTGTTCCTGAATAACCTTTTTTCTCCGCGCTGTTCCAATATTGGTGATATCCCTCTGTTATTACTTCGGCTTGTCCTTCCTGCATTTTTGTTTCTTGCAGGGCAAAAACATCCGCATCAAAATCTTTAAAAATCTGTGAAAAGCCTTTGTCTAAACACGCTCTTAAGCCATTCACATTCCAAGATACAAGCTTCATTTTTTTGCTCCTTTCTCTTTTTATATTTTTAATATACGTCATTTTTTTCCGTTTGTCAATTCGCTTTTTCACTAACATATATGTCGAAAAAAGTGGTTTTAAGGAATATGTTTTTTAATAAAACTAACAAAATTTTGTTTTATTTGGAAATAATTTTAAAAATTTCAAAAACATACTTGTAAAAGCATGTCCTTTTATGTTAAAATATATACGATGTGCAAAAGTTAATTTTTGCAGGTCGGATTATAACTAATTCGAAACACCCTGTTTGTTTCGATTAAATAACTTTAACCGGGGCAGTTGCCCTATTTGGAAAGGAGTTCAAAATGATTTATTCTTCAGAAGTAGAAAGAATGTGCGTTGTTAAGAAAGGCGCAAATCACGGTCCGGCACCCATTCCGGAAGAAGGAAAATGGGTAAAATCAAAGGAAATTTCCGATATTTCAGGCTTAACACACGGTGTTGGTTGGTGTGCCCCTCAGCAGGGTGCTTGTAAGCTAACCCTCAATGTTAAGGATGGTATTATTCAAGAGGCTCTTGTTGAAACACTTGGTTGCTCAGGTATGACACACTCAGCTGCTATGGCATCTGAAATTCTTCCTGGCAAAACTCTTCTTGAAGCTCTTAACACCGACCTTGTTTGTGACGCCATTAACACAGCAATGCGCGAATTGTTCCTCCAGATTGTTTACGGAAGAACTCAAACAGCTTTTTCAGAGGGCGGTCTTCCTATCGGTGCAGGTCTTGAGGATCTTGGAAAAGGTCTTCGCAGCCAGGTTGGAACAATGTATGGAACACTTGCAAAGGGTTCAAGATATCTCGAAATGGCTGAAGGCTATGTTACAAAAATTGCTCTTGATGCAGATGACGAAATCATCGGTTATGAATTTGTTCATGTTGGCAAGATGATGGATATGATTAAGAGCGGTATGGACGCTAACGAAGCTATGAAAAAAGCTATGGGTACATACGGCAGAGTTCAGGATGCGGTCAAGATGATTGACCCCAGACACGAATAAGGAGGGTTTAAACAATGGCTTTATTTGAAAGTTATGAAAGAAGAATTGATACAATAAACAAAGTTTTAAACGCAAACGGCATTGCATCAATCGAAGAAGCAAAGGCTATTTGTGACGAAAAGGGTATTGACCCATATCAAATCGTTAAAGGCATTCAGCCAATCGCATTTGAAAACGCTGGTTGGGCATATGTTGTTGGTGCAGCTCTTGCAATTAAAAGAGGCGTGAAAACTGCAGCCGATGCAGCAAAGGTTATTGGCGAAGGACTTCAGGCTTTTTGTATTCCGGGAAGCGTTGCCGATGACAGAAAGGTTGGCTTGGGTCATGGTAACTTAGGCGCAATGCTCCTCAGCGAAGAAACAAAGTGTTTTGCTTTTCTTGCAGGACATGAATCTTTTGCCGCAGCTGAAGGCGCTATCGGTATTGCCCGCAGCGCAAACAAAGTAAGAAAAGAACCACTAAGAGTTATCCTTAACGGTCTTGGCAAAGATGCCGCTCTTATTATTTCAAGAATCAATGGTTTCACATATGTTCAAACAGAATTTGATTATGCAACAGGCGAAGTTAAGATTGTTCGCGAAAAGGCATATTCAGATGGCGAGCGTTCAAAGGTTCGTTGCTATGGCAGTGACGATGTTCGTGAGGGCGTTGCAATCATGCATCTTGAAGGTGTTGATGTTTCTATCACAGGTAACTCAACAAACCCAACAAGATTCCAGCATCCTGTTGCAGGTACATATAAAAAAGAATGTATCGAGCAGGGTAAAAAATATTTCTCAGTTGCATCAGGTGGCGGCACAGGAAGAACACTTCATCCTGACAACATGGCTGCAGGTCCTGCATCTTATGGTATGACAGACACTATGGGTCGTATGCACTCAGATGCTCAGTTTGCAGGTTCATCATCAGTTCCGGCTCACGTTGAAATGATGGGACTTTTAGGCGCAGGTAACAACCCAATGGTTGGTATGACTGTTGCTGTTGCTGTTGCAATCGAAGAAGCAATGAAATAATAGGTTTTACAATCTTTTGTAAAATTCTTAAGAAGTACTACTCATAAAATTTTAGACACATCATTTAGGATTTTTCCGTTATGATGTGTCTAATTTTTTAACTGTAAACAAAACTATTTATCTGATAAGCCAAGAATATAGTCAACAGATGTGTTATAAATTTTTGCAAGAGTAATAAGAGCTGTTGTAGGAATATCTCGATATCCTTTTTCATATAAAGAATACTGTTGTTGAGTTATGAACAATAATTCTGCAATTTGTTTTTGCGTATAGTCTGCATCCTCCCTCAAATCTTTAAGCCTTGGATAATATGCCATATAAATTCCCCCATGTTAAATACATTTAATTAAATGTATTGACATTTTAACATAAAAAGAATATAATAACTTGTATATACATTCATTTAAATGTAGGAGGTAATATGAAGTTTAAAATATCATTAATAAAAGGTTATATTGCAGATGTTATTTGTAATCAAATTTCTGATTTTGAATTTGATGAAAAAGAAATAATAGAAATAAGAGCGACAAACATTTTATCAGAAATACAAGCCATATTATATAAAAGCAATGTGTATGACGATTTTGAAATGATAGAACAAATTCTAGCAATCTTTGACAAATATCATCTTGATTATGGAACATGTCACGATTTTTAGAGCTATTTCTTAAACTATTAATACTTTTCTTTTTTGTTTGGCGTTTCTGTTTTTCGATTGCTTCACTAAATTAAAAACTTTTTACAAAAAAGCAAACATATCACAAAAAAGATGCGTTTGCTTTTTAAAACAATTTAATATTGTATTTTTCCCTTTTCGGTGTTATACTAATTTTATAATTAACATATAAGACAAAGGAGTTCTTAAAATGAATATTATAAATCTCAACAAAGAAAACTTTAACGAAACAATTAACCGTGAGGGTCTGGTTTTGGTTGATTTTTGGGCGGCTTGGTGTGGTCCTTGCAAAATGTTTGCCCCGATTCTCGACAAGGTTGCTGCAGAATGTGATGACAGCGTTTCAATTTGCAAGCTTAATATCGACGAAGCTCCCGAAATTGCAGAGCAACATAATGTGCTTTCAATTCCAACTGTTGTTCTGTTTAAAAACGGCAAAGAAATCACCCGTAGCGTCGGTGTTTCTTCAAAAGATACTATTTTAAAAATGATTAACGGCTAATCTTCATTAAAGTTAAAACATCTTCCGCTCTTTGCCGAAAGCACCTCTGCAAGACGTTCACAATCAGCATTCAAAATCAATTTTTCAGGAAAATCAATTTCGGAGAGCATTTCAATGCTTTCCGAAACATTTCCTATCATTGGCGCAAAATGCGCATCAGATGAAACAACGACAGGTATTTCATATTTTTTGCAAAGTAATGCAATTTCCCGACAATTAACCTTGCATCCTTTTTTAACCCTCAACGAATTTGAGTTTATTTCAACAATTTTCCCATATTCTTTAAATTTCTTAAGCACTTTTTCATAGTCGAATTTCCATGTATCCTCGTCGCAATGTCCGATTACATCAATATCAAGATTTTCTGCCACTTTCAGCCATATGTTGGTTGTGGTTTCAAAATCCTGAACAGGAAAAACATATGCATGAAGTGACGCAATAACCCACTCGTTGCGCGCAATCAGGTCTTCAGGCAAGTCAAGTCCTCCATCACAATCAACAATGCTTGCTTCACATCCGCGAATAATATAAAGTCCGTCATGCATATCGGGGAGCGTGCTTTTCAAACATAAAAAGTTCGCAACCCTATCCGGGCTCATGTTCATTGCGCCCGTATGGTCGGTCACAAACAGGAATTTGTGTCCTTTTTGTTTTGCTACCTGCAGATTTTCAAGCACCGTACTATGTGCGTGCCCGGACATTATTGTGTGCACATGTGTATCCCCAACTATTTTTATCGGGCTATTCATCTTTTGTCACTCTCCATTTAATATATTTTGGATTATGTATTATTCATTCAACAAGCTGCAATTACAATTAAAACGGCTTATTAAATCACTTTCTTCAATTTTTTGAGGAAATTCAAGATAGAACCTATATTCCATGCTTTTATCCTGAATGTTTTTCTTTATGCTGATATCCATTATGCTTATTCCCATTTCTTCAAAAACACCTTTGGCATAGCTTTGAATATCTTCTTCTATTCCGCATTGCAACACTAATTTTTTTTGTTTTGGTTTTTTTAACCATTTTGCATTGGTATGCAAAACCATCTGGACAAGCAAAACAATGCCCGTTGTGGCAAGTCCTAAAACATACATTCCTGAGCCTATGCACATGCCGATGCCTGCGGTTGCCCAAATTCCTGCAGCGGTTGTTAACCCTGTTATTGTGTTTCGATGTACAAAAATCATTCCCGCACCAAGAAAACCAACACCGCTTGCAACTCCCGATGCAACTCTTGACGGGTCCAACTTAATAAAGCCTCCAGCAACGTCATCATAAGCATATTTAGATAAAATCATCATCAAAGCAGAAGCACATGCAACCAAACAATGTGTTCGGATTCCTGCCTCCTTTGCACGACTTTTTCTTTCCATCCCAATTAAAACACCACAAATACAACTTACAATTAATCTGAATATGTAATTTAAATCATATTGATAAAACCAATCCATTTTTTGTTCCTTCCCAATTCCTATTTCTTTGAATCTTTGCCTTTTGGGCAAACCTTCATGCATATTCCACAAACAACTCCTCTTCCTATATGCTGAAAGTTCTTTTTCATATAATCACTGCACGCTTTTGCATCAATTATTTTTTCACGGGCATCACCCGCTTGCCACAGTTCACCCGTAATCGCCATAGCAGGGCACGCCGAAACGCACGCTCGGCAATCTCCGCACGGAGATTCTTCAAAAACATTTTCTATTTCAAATTCATAATCTGTCAGAATTGTTCCAAGCCTAACTCTTGGACCATATTTTTTCGATAAAAACAATCCGCTTTTTCCAATACTGCCGAGTCCGGATAATGTTGCGGCATATTTATGTGAAAATACTCCCTGCATTCCATTAACCGATTGAGATGCAGGAATTGGCACATATTTATATCCATTTCCCCCTAAAATAAGCCCTGCTTTTAAAGCTAAGTTATCAATCAAGGCATTAACCGTTCTATAATGATGAAAATATGTATGCGTTGGTTCCCCGTCAATCCCATCAACAATCGCCGAAGAAAGCGGAATTGAAAAGGATATTGCATATTTAAGACCAAATACGTTTTCTTTTTGAATCTTGCAAAATCCAACCTCGCCTGCTCCGTTTTCAACTAAAAATTTTTCTATTTTTTCTTTCATTTCGTTTCCTCCAGGGCCGTCACTTTATGCAAATAATCAAGCGTTGGAAAGTTTTGCTCAAGTTGAGTTTGGATAAACGCTTCACTCACCCGGCTCAAATATGAAATGGTATCTTTTCCTGCATCAAATGAAAAAATCTGTTTGCTATCTGAGGCGCAAATATAATCAATTATTTTAATCATTGTTGGAGAAATATTTACCGTGTTTTCTCTGTTCTCAGCACAATTTTCACACAAAACCATTCCTTCTGTTAATGAAAGAACGGTTAATTTTTCATTAGCGCCGCAATTTCCACAATTTTCAACAAGCGGAGAATAACCACAAATATGCGCTATTCGCCACTCAAAAACTGTTTTAATTTTTTCATTCGGCTGTAGCTCTCCGTTCAGCACATAAAGCACATTGAGCAACAACCGAAGAATTTCTTCCTCCGGTGAATCCTCCGTTGCCACACAATTTACAATCTCCGCAAAATATGAAGCATATGCCAGCTTTTCGAGAGATGCGCTTATTCCCGAAAACGATTCCGCAACGGTTACTTCGTTAAGACTATAAAGACCTTTTTTACCTTTGCCTTTATATAGAACAAATTCGCTATATGCAAACAGCTGAAGTCCCGCAAACATTCGGGAACGGTTGCTTCTTGCATTGTTTGCAATCACGGAAATTTTTCCTAAATCTTTTGTTATTATCGTTACAATAAGACTTGTCTCACCATATTTCGTGGTTTTCGTCACCAAGCCTGCCGTCTTTATTAACCCCAATCTCCTCACCGGCCTCAAATTTCATTTCATTTCTTTCATACATCTTAAACTTCAAATATTCAGATATCTTACCGCTTTTTTCAAAACTTTGCCATGCTTTATTTTTTAAAGTATCCATTTTTGTTCCTCCGTTATATAATTAGTATATAAAAAGAAACAAAGCTATATACTGTTACATTTAACCATCATTGCCAAAGTCTTTATTCAAAGCCAATTGTGTTCATAAACCCCTCTTTGTTTCGCCAGTCTTCCTTAACCTTAACCCATAGTTCAAGATAAACCTTTGCATCTAAAAATTTCTCTATATCCTGTCTTGCACGGCTTCCAACCTCTTTGAGTTTTTCACCATTTTTCCCGATTATAATGCGCTTGTGACCCTGTCTTTCACAATAAATCGACGCCATAATATCATACATTCCATTTTCGCGTTTATGCATTTTTTCAATTTCCACTGCAATCCCGTGTGGAATTTCCTGATTCAGGAGCCTTAGCGCCTTTTCACGGATATATTCCGCAACAATGCGCCTTTCAGGTTGGTCGGTTATAACATCCCCAGGGAAGAACTGCGGCCCATCCGAAAGGCACGCTTTAATTTCCTCTAAAAGACTGCTGATGTTTATTCCTTTTTGCGCAGAAAGCGGAACAATCCCCTTGAACGGATAGAACTCTTTTAATCTGTCAATAATCGGCAAAAGCTCAAGTTTTGGCATTGTGTCTACTTTATTCACAACCAGAATTACCGGCACATCCGATTTTTTTAAGCCATTAAGAGCTTGCCGCTCTTTTTCATATTCATTTTCATAAAGATTACAATCAACAACATAGAGCAAAACGTCAATATCCCTTGTTGCTGTATAGATATATTTTTCCATCTTTTCCCCAAGCTTATTTTGCGGCTTGTGAATTCCCGGTGTGTCAATCAGAACAATCTGGCAATCCTCTTCTGTGTGAACACCTAAAATTTTTGTTCTTGTTGTTTGCGGTTTATTTGAAACAATTGCAACCTTTTCGCCGATTATTTTATTCATAAGCGTGGACTTTCCCGCATTTGGGCGTCCTGTTATCGCAACAAATCCCGATTTCATAGTTTATTTGTCCTTTCTGTCTTTTTTCTTTTGTAAGGAAAAACATATATAACGCATAATATTATATATAAAATTAACCAAAATAGATTTGCTTTAATCGTTTTATATACTTCAAGCAAACGTTCAACATCACTAAAAATCAGCCCCGCCGTTATTATTGCGCCAACAGCTAAAACCAGAACCGCTCCTGCAGCTGAATCCTTAGCAATTTGTGCAAGCTTATTTTTTTGCGGGCATATTATATCCACCATTGCCTCAACTGCCGTATTTATTAGCTCTGCGACCAGAACAAGACAAACAACAAGTGTTAATATAACCGCTCTCAAAGAGTCCACCCCATACATAAGAGAGAAAATTATCACTGTTATTGCGGCAACGGTATGTATGCGAAAATTTGTTTCCTTTTTTATTGCACTCAATATTCCCCGAAAAGCATATTGAAAGCTTTTAAGAAGTTTCATCTTTTTAACCCCATTTGTTCAAGAATTTCAGTTTGATAACCGAACATTTCCTTTTCCTCCTCAGGTGTCATGTGGTCATATCCAAAAAGGTGAAGCATTGAATGAACTGTTAAAAAACCAATTTCACGTTCAAACGAATGCCCATATTCCTCCGCCTGTGCACTTGCCTTTTCAAGAGAAATAACAATATCCCCGAGCAATATATCTCCCTCAGGGTTTGTATCAAGCTCATCTTCAATTATATAGCCTTCGTCATCATATTCAAATAACGGAAAAGAAAGAACATCTGTTGCCTTGTCAATATTTCTGTGCAGACGATTAAGTTCTCTTATTTCTTCATTGTCGGTGAACATAACACTTATTTCCACGTCTGTGCCGAATTCCATATAGGTCAAAGAAGTTTTAACTGCAGAGCGAACAATTTCTCTCATTTCCTTGGTTACTTTGAATACTTTTTGATTATTTCTGATTGGTACTTTCATATCCTCTTCTGCCTTTGCTGTTATTTTTTGCATTTCTCTCACGTTCTAAGTTTTTTCGTTCATATGCTTTAACAATCTGCTGAACAAGAGGATGTCTGACAACATCTTTTTCGCTAAGATACATAAACTCAATTCCTTCAACATTTTTCAGCACTATTTCAGCATCCTTAAGACCTGATTTTTTGTCACGCGGAAGGTCTATCTGTGTTATATCTCCTGTCACAACAATTTTTGATGAAAATCCCATTCTTGTGAGGAACATTTTCATTTGCTCGCTGGTTGTGTTTTGTGCCTCGTCTAAAATTATGAAGGCATCATCAAGCGTTCTTCCTCTCATATATGCAAGTGGAGCAACCTCAATCAGGCCACGCTCAATATTTTTGTGAAACGATTCTCCGCCAAGCATATCACCAAGCGCATCATAAAGAGGTCTTAAATATGGGTCAACCTTTTCCTGCATATCTCCGGGAAGAAACCCAAGACTTTCACCCGCTTCAACAGCCGGACGAGTGAGGACTATTTTGTTCACTTCTTTGTTTTTAAACGCCTTAACTGCCATAGCAACAGCAAGATAAGTTTTCCCTGTGCCTGCAGGACCGATTCCAAAAACAATCGGGTTTTTCTCAATTGCCTCAATATATTTCTTTTGCCCTAATGTTTTTGCCCGAATCGGCACACCTCTTGCCGTTATGCAAACGCAATCCTGGCCAAGAGTTTGAAGTTCTTCATCATTTCCATCTTCTATCTGCGATATAACATATCGAACCTCTTGTTCTCCTATTGCTGCACCCGAGCTTGCCAATCCAATCAAATTCTGAATAACCCGGATTGCTTTATCAACATTTTCAGGCTCTCCACCTATTTTGATTTCTGAGCCACGATTAATAACTGCAACATCAAAACTCTTTTCGATAAGCCTTATATTTTCATCAAAACTTCCAAAGAGATTTATTAAAATCTCCATCTTTTCAACTTCAATGTGTCGTTCCATATAATATTGCCTTTCTTAATCTTCTGCATTGTTTTCTTTTCTTTCTATATCATAATTCATATTTTCAATTTTGTCAATTGCTGTTTGCTCTGCAATGTTTTCCTCACACTCATATTCCACCGTCACCGCAACCTTGTTTTCAAAAGGTATATAGGTCACATTAACATTTTTTCTTTCTGCATCAACGGGAATTTCACTTTCAAGCTCTCTGCAAAGCTCCTCTTTCCCAATAACGACCGCTTGTTCAACGCTTCTTTTACGTTTTTCCGGAATATAAGACGCATATTTGTCACAATTTATATAAATTGATGGCAAAGAAAGAAAGCCTATATTATATTCTTTTCTGGTTGTTGTTTTTTCATAATTCTCATATGGTGAGCGGTCTTTTATGAAAAATTTTATTTTCTTGCCCATTATTTCAATACTATATTTGGATTTTTCTTTGCCATCATATATTTTTTCCGTGTATTCAAGTGGATATTCCTGTGTTTTTTTATATGTTGTGCCGGCATATATCTCGCCAAAGGAATGAACATATCTGATGCCGCTTACCTCACTGTCCATTGCACCGCTCACCAGCAAATCTCCTTTTTCAACCATGTCGTTAATTTTAACAACCGTTTGTCCTTCCTTAACTTCAAGGCGTCGTAAAACTCCATCCTTTTTTGCTATAATGTTACATGGCTCATCCTTGTTAATCGGTATTTTTGTATTAAGGCGTTCCTTTATCTCGATATAAACCTTTGAGCCTTTTATGTTCACTCCAATCCAAGCAATGTCGTCCAGTTTGGTCATCATTTGATTTTGAATCAGTCTTCTGTCCAGCCTGCTTATTTTCACTCCCGGATATACCCCAAACTCACGAAGTCCCGATATAACCTCTTCCTTTGCTATTCTTTCATTCCCCATCACATCAATACCAACAACATGTGATGAAAGATATCCTATTATGAACAAAAATATTAAAATTCCTAAAAAAACAGTTTTCCGTTTTCTATAGCGATGAACAAAAAACGGCAAACCACAGCGTTTAATAATGCGCACTCTTGTTCTGGTCTTGGCTGCGATTTGTCGTATAGCTTTAAAATCTGAAATGCTTATAGATGCACAAATCCTTTCATCACCCATTTTTTTAACATCCCATAAAAAAATCCCTCGTCGCATGCATATGTTCAAAAAGCGCTCGGTGAAATAGCCATCCGCCCGAATTATCACATATCCGCGAAGACGACCTATTAAATCAACAGCAGACAAAAGCTACGCCTCCCTCTGAAATTCAAGTTTGGATATTTTACCCATTATATAGAGCATTTCGCGGGTAATTGTTTTTACCTCCAGATTGTTCCCTTCAAATTTTAATCTATGTGGCTTCGTTTCCAAAATAATTTTTGTTTCTGTGTATTCAACAATGCTTTTATAATTTTCAACAGTTACCTCTCTGTTGCCGATAAAAACAATTTTGGCGGAATCAAGAATGATTTCCTTAGAAATATCCAGTCTATCTGCAAATTTTTCTCTCATTGTTGCCTCTGTTTGTTTTTCTTTTTTACCTTTTCTCAACCCAAGTCACCTCAACCCTCAAAATCATCTGTTTCCATAAAATTTTATGCGTATTTTCCCCTGTTCATGAATATAAATTAAAGAAGCTGATATTCGGGAGGTTAAAAATGTTTAAGTCGCTTAAAGGTTTTATGAATGGATTTTTGATTGTTTGCATTATTTATTTAATGCTTTCATTAGTTTTTTTTCCGCAAAATTGTATAAATGCAGGAAAAATAGCAGTTCTTTTATGCTCTAACACAATCATTCCGTCGCTTTTCCCATTTTTTATATGCAGTGGTCTTTTTTCTGCCTTTGGGCTTGCATCTTTTTGTAGCAAATTTCTCTCACCGTTGATGCGCCCGTTATTCAATCTCCCCGGCTCCGGTGCAATGGCATTTATTATTGGTATCGTAAGTGGCTATCCGACAGGTGCTACCTGTGCGACCGACCTTTATTGCACGGGAGAATGTTCAAAGGTAGAAGCCGAACGGATGCTTGGATTTTGTAATAATTCCGGCCCCTTGTTTATTATTGGCGTTGTTGGTTGTGGTTTTTTAAGCAATGTGAATTTAGGATATCTTCTTTATGCATCGCATATTCTTGCGGCAATCATAACAGGGTTAATCTTTCGTTTTTATAATCCAACAAGCAAAAATAATATAGCTGAGCTTCCTGCGCCTCAGCACAAACAAAAAAACAACACCGCCTCAATAATCAGCAGTGTTGTTGATAATTCTATTTCGACAATTTTTAAGGTTTGTGCCTTTGTTCTTTTGTTTTCAGTTTTTTCTGCAACCCTTCCCACTTCTCGTTTCACGCCTTTTCTCCACGCTTTTTTTGAGGTTACCGGTGGCATTGGCGCAATTTCAGGAACAACGCTTGATTTTCCGCTTAAAATAGCAATTGTTTCATTTTTCCTTTCCTTTTCAGGCGTTTCCATAATTTTTCAGGTGTCCTCCATAATAACTCCCCGTTGTCTTTCCCTCTTTCCATATATTCTAGGGAAAATTATTCATGGAGTTCTTTCATTTGTTATGACATATTACTTACTGACATATATGCCGATAACCGAAAACGTTTTTGCCCATCAAGATATATTTTTGCTCAGAAACTTTTCACCTTCATCACTTTTCATAAGTTCGGTTGTTTGTGCGTTTTTAGGTTGCCTTTTATTAGTTTTTTTATCTCAACTGTTCCGCCTGCTTAAAAAACTCTCTCATTAATATCTGGGCGGATTATATCGGCTCATTCTTCTCTTTTTCCGTTTGCTTCTTTTAATAGCACGTGCAAGACCGATAGCAACAAGCGTTATAAACAACAAAACTATTGTAAGAACAAAAAAAACAATTATCTTAACTGTTCTGAAACTCCATAGCCATTCGCCAAAATACATAATAAAACCAAACAGATGTCTTTTGATTTCAACGTTAGAAACAAGGTTTGTTTCGCCAAGATTTTGACCTTCATATGTAAATCTCACTTTACCAATAACTTGTCCGACGTGTATAGGTGCATATACCTTTTCGGGAATTTCTAAAGTTGCCTGAATTTTTTCCTCATCCCCGTTTAACGGGAACAGCGCTTCAAAATTTTTCTCTGCGGAAATCAAAATATGGTCCGTTCCGTCAGCCGCCTGCTTTACTTTAACCTCACCCAAGATTTCGTCTTTCTCTGCCATCCTCTTTAACGAAAAGCCCTTTAGCCCATATTCCAAAAGAGCCTTCGACTCATTGTGTGATACAGATAAATCCTCTGTTTTAAATATAACCGCTATAACTTTTTTCCCTTTATCCTCTGCCGATGAAACAAGACAATATCCCGCCTTATCTGTTGAACCCGTTTTTATTCCTGTTGCCTTTTCGTAAAAATAATACGGATATCTCATGCGTGAAACAAGATTGTTTGTGTTTATAAAATATCTTTTATCAGAAAGATTTGTTTCGGGCAGATATATGTGAGCACATTCAACAATTCCTCTGAACGTTTCGTTCTTCATGGCCTCCTGCGCAATTTTTGCCATATCCTTTGCAGTTGTATAATGCTCCTCGTCATGAAGTCCGTGAGGGTTTACAAAATGCGTGTTTGAAAGCTTAAGCTCCTTTGCTTTTTCGTTCATCAAAGAAACAAATCCATCAATCGAATTTGAAATGCCCTCTGCAATACACACCGCTGCATCATTTCCTGAAGCAATCAAAAGTCCTTGCAAAAGTCCCTCAAGGCTCATTTTTTCTCCAACCTTGAGTCCAATGCTACTACCATCTATGTCGAGTGTATCAAACGCTTCTTGTGTTAATTCCAATGGTTGTTGGAGACTGATTTCACGCTTTTCAACAGCTTCTAAAGCAACCAGCGCTGTCATAATCTTTGTTGTTGATGCCGGAAACATAATCTTATCAGCATTTTTTTCAAACAAAACATTTCCGTTTGTTGAATCTATGAGCACTGCAGCATCAGCAGTCAGACCCGGTGCATTCACAGCAAAAACCATACCACCCGGCAGTAGTGTTATTATAAATATCAACAATAACAGAATTGTTTTATTCCACAAAGATTTCCAAAACTTATTCATTTCACCCTCCATAACACTATACGTTTTTCGATATTTTTTCCATTCTCTCCCGCTCCGCCTGAGACAATCTCACATATTGCGGAACAAGTTCATCATATTTTGTAATCTCACCCTGCTCATATTTTTTAAGCGCCAACTCTGCAACTGAACCTGCAAGATTAAGGTTTGTTACTTTTGGTGCAAAATGTGCACGATTACCGAGTTTTTCCCGTATTTCATCTTCATAGACAAAAACACCGTCACCCATAAAAATGACATCTTTATTATATTTTGAAAGTTCCTCAAGCAGCTCAGAAAGCATAAGCGCTCTATCATCACACAATCTCTTGGAAGTTTTTCCATCACAATCAAAAAGAGCATTATAAACCTGATTTCTTCTTGCATCAAGGATGGGCGATATTATCCCGTTAAAGCAGCCAAACGGAAAAGCAAGTGCCTCAAGAGTTGAAACTGCAACACATGGTTTTTTTGCCGCTTGCGCCAAGGCCTTGATTGTTGCAACGCCAATTCGAACACCGGTGAAAGAACCGGGACCAACCGCTGCCGCAAATGCATCAACCTCCGACGGCTCAATTTCTGCCAACTTGAACATGCTTTCAATTTGCGGCATCATCATTTGCGAATGTGTTTTTTTGTGGCTTATAACCGTTTGTGCCAACATAACATTTTCATTCACCAACGCCGCTGTTGCCGCCATGCAACATGTATCAATCCCCAAAATCAACATATCTTTATCTCCCTAAAATCAGGTCCCATATCAGAACTCTTTGAAATTTCAACTTTTATATAGCCCTCCGGCAAAATCCCGCGGATGTTTTCTGCCCATTCAATAAGGCAAATGCCTTCACCAAAAAAATAATCATCAAGCCAGTCAAGATTGCTTTCATCAACATTTTCAAGACGATAGGCATCAAAATGATATAAATCAACATCACCATTATATTCATTAACTATTGTAAAGGTCGGGCTGCTTGTTTGAGTATCAACGTTAAAATATTCAGCAACACCCTTGACAAATGCAGTTTTTCCTGCGCCGAGCTCCCCAAAAAATGCAACAACATCGCCAACCTTTAGTTTTTGAGCAAATTTTTTTGCAATTTTCTCGGTCTCTAAAACACTATGACTTATCATTGTTTCCATGTTGCCGCACCCTTCCTTTCAAAAATATTTTCACTCCTTTTTATTTTAACTGTATTTCTTCTTAAAGTCAATATAAAACTATTGAATTTTAGTTTATTTTGTTGTATAATTTATTTATTAAGTTATTAAGGGGAGATTAACATGAAAAAGGAAAGAGTTGATAAAAATAACTACTATCTTGATATAGCCGAAACAGTGGTCGAAAGAGGAACATGCATCAGACGTAATTTTGGAGCCATCATCGTAAAAAATGATGAAATCGTATCAACCGGATATACCGGCGCACCAAGAGGACGACAAAATTGTTGTAATTTGGGTGTTTGTATAAGAGAAAAGCTTGCAATCCCAAGAGGTGAGAGATATGAGCTCTGCAGAAGCGTTCATGCTGAGGCAAACTGTATTATCAGCGCTCAAAGACGTGATATGCTTGACTCCACTCTCTATCTTGTTGGCAAAGACTATAAAACAGGGGAGCTTGTTGAAAACACTTCGAGTTGTTCAATGTGCAAACGTCTTATCATCAACGCTGGCATCAAAGAGGTTGTTATCCGCAACACACCAACAGAATATACCACCATCAGTGTTCAGGATTGGATTGATAATGACGAATCAATTGAGGGAATTTTTGGATATTAATTCTTTTAAAAATTAAAAGGCGGGCTGATTAAAAAAATCAGTCCGTCTATTTTTTTTGTCCTGTAACAACCCTTTCGGTTCCGCTTAAATCTTTTGTGATATCAATATTCAAAAACCGCTCAGACATTATTTCTGCCACTTTTTTTGCTTGGTCAAAACCAACCTCAAAAGCCAGATAGCCACCACTTTTAATTTTTGCAATTTCTGAAATTTTTCTATAAAAATCAAGCCCGTCTTCTCCACCATCAAGAGCTCTTTTGGGTTCAAAGCCTTTAACCTTAATATCAAGCGTTTCAATATCTTCGCTTGGAATATACGGGGGGTTAGAAACCAGGATATCAATTTCTTCATCAAGTTCCGGGAAGCCCTTCATTATATCATGTCTGAAAAAATGCGTGCGCTCATTAACCCCAATAAGCTCTGCATTTTTTCTTGTGATTTTTAAAGCACTCTCCGAAATATCAATGGCAAAAACTTTAACCTCCGGCATATAATGTGCAAGGCTAACGGCAATACACCCCGAACCACAACCAACCTCCAAAATGTTCATTCTTTCTCCGTCACACAACTCGATAACCTTTTCAACAAGAATTTCTGTGTCTGCCCTTGGCACAAGCGTCGACGAATCTATTCTGAACGGAAGAGACATAAACTCACATTCTCCAACAATATATTGAACCGGTTCACCATGTTCAAGCCTTGAAACAGCTTCGTTAAAAAGCTTAACAGCCTCATCAGAAAGCTCTTTTTCGCCAAGAACTATATCCGTTTTGGTAAATCCCAAAAGCTTACTGAGAAGAAAATCAACATCAGCTTTTGGGCTATCATTTTTTACATTTTTTAATCTATTAACCGCGTCTATGCGCAACTCACAAAGCTTTACCATTGGTCGTCACTTTTATTTTCAGGAATAACCGCCTTTATTGAAGCTATTGCAACTTCAATCTGGCTGTCATCCGGTTCATTCGTTGTTATATACTGCAACCACATGCCCGGTGCACTTAGTATTTTTGTGAATTTATTGTCGTGTCTGCCTGCAAACTTTATTATCTCATATGAAATTCCTGCAACAAACGGAAGAAGTGCCAATCTGAGAAGCAGTCGGGTGATAGGATCTTCCCAAGATATAAAGGAAAAAACAATTACGCTGACAACCATAACAATAAGCAAAAAGCTTGTTCCGCATCTTGGATGCAATCGCGAATGTTTTCTCACATTTTCAACAGTGAGTTCCTCGCCTTTTTCATAACAGAAAATGGTTTTGTGCTCCGCTCCATGATACATAAAAACTCTTTTTATATCCTTCATCTGCGCCGTCAAAGTAAGATATATCAAAAATATGCCTATTCTCACAACGCCCTCAGATAAAGTCAGAATAAACCGGCTATCAATAATACTTTTTAAAAATCCGACAATAATAGTTGGGAAAAGTATAAAAAGCCCCACGCTAAATATAATAGAGATGAAAACTGAAAAATAAATCACGGCATTTAAAGCCTTTTCAGAGCCTAGCTTTTTCTCTAGCCAAACTTCAAACTTGCCCTTTTCCTCTTCTTTTTGATTGCCCTCGTCATCAATATCAAAAAATTTTGCTGAAAACATGAGCGCTTTCACTCCGAGTATGAGAGAATCAAAAAAATTAATACAACCACGAATAATCGGCAGTTTAAGAATTTTATTCTTTCTTGCAGCACCTATATCATTAATCTCCATTGCGATTTCGCCATCCATTTTTCGCACAGCAGTTGCTATTTTATGTGGACCTCTCATCATAACGCCCTCAATAACCGCCTGACCGCCAATAGAGGTTTTATGTGTTTTTTTATCGCTCATTGTCGTTCACCTTTCCCTTCTTTTATGAGTATAACACATTTTAAAACTATATTCAATAGCAAAATCTCGCGTTGCTTTTATTTAATTTTCTATTAATTTTTATTTTAGCCTTGCTTTTTTCCCAAAAATTTGCTATGATATAGTTGTTATTATTTTGTTTCATACATTTGTAGTTTAAAAATATTTGACCGATTATTACAGAAAGGAGACTTTGCATATGCCCGCAAAGAAAAAAGAAGAAGTTTTGACCTATAATGGAAAGATGCTTTTAAGAAAAGGTAATGAAATATATTATGGTAATCCCGGAGAAAAATATATGATTCTGTTCAGAATAACAGAAACAGATAAATTGGAGGACCTTGATATATCGAAAAAGGTTGTTATTGAGCTCAGAACAAATAGTGAAAAGAATTCAACCTTGATTAAACAAGCAGAAAGAGACGGACTATATAAAGCCTTCGATATTGGCTTTTTCTGGCTTGAAGATGCTCTCGCTAACTACTAAAATTTAAAAACTAAATCAGTCCTGATAAAGCTTTTTATTAGGACTGATAATATATGTGCCCGTAGCTCAGCTGGATAGAGTGTCAGACTCCGACTCTGAAGGTCGTGCGTTCGAATCGCATCGGGCATACCAAAAACATCTTGCCGAGGCAAGATGTTTTTATGATGTTGCGTTTTGTGCGGATTTATGCTATAATATAAACATTAAAACAAAAAAGGAATTTTTGAAATGAATTTTATTAAACATCTTAAAACCATAACAAAACATCGTCATAAGGTTATTCAACATTGTTTCAAAGTTGGAATACCAATGCGCGGACTTTTGCACGACCTTTCAAAATATAGCCCCACAGAGCTTTTGACGGGTGCGAAATTTTATCTCGGGTCACGAAGTCCAAACGAGGCAGAGCGCGAAGCAAAAGGATATTCTGCTGCATGGCTTCACCACAAGGGAAGAAACAAGCACCATTTTGAATATTGGACTGATTATAATCCTCGCGAAAAAAAGCTTTGCCCAATTGAAATGCCGGTTGTTTTTGTGAAAGAAATGTTTTGCGATAGAGTTGCCGCAAGTAAAATATACCAAGGCTCTAACTATTCGCAAGAGCATCCTCTTGAATATTTTTTAAAGGGTAAGCAAACCCGCTTCATTCATCCTGAAACCTCAAATCTTTTGGAAAACTGGCTGACTATGCTTGCCGAAAAAGGCGAAGAAGAAACTTTTAAATATGTTCGAAACTATAAATAAGAGAGGGGACATTGGGGTGTCCTTAATAAAACAGTAATATTGTTTTCGTTGAAACGGCATAGGTTTTCTATGCCGTTTCTTCGTGCTTAAATAATGATTGCGGCAGTATGCCGACCAAATCATAAACAATGTCAATTTCCTGTGTTCGTTTTCCGTCAATAGTCTGTGGTGCGTGAACATAAACACGCTTTACCATATCGTTTAATACTGACGGAGTTAATTCCTGTAAATCAAAATATTTATGTACCTTTGAAATAAACCTTTCCACATTGTCGGATT
>JAZNGL010000066.1:0-28588 GCA_045576435.1 Clostridia bacterium | reverse complement strand
ACTTTTTTAATAAATATAGTTGAAATATCTGTTTTTTTGTGTTACAATGAAAACAGATATAAATTTCAGGTTTTTTAACCTTTTAATTTTAGTTATATTTCACATAATATAAGGAGGAATAACAATGAAATTAAAAAAATTTTTAAGCGGACTTCTTAGTGTCGCTCTCTTAACTTCGGTGATATCCGTTTCTGCGGCATCATTCTTCGACGTTGATAACGACCCAACTGTTGGATGGGCAAAACCATATATAACAGAAATGTCCGAAAGAGGCTATATTAAGGGCTATGAGGACGGTACTTTCAAACCAAATAAAACCATCTCTAAAACTGAAGTTCTTATATTGCTAGCAAGAATGATTGGTGTTAACGAAAAAGAATTTTCAACATCTGTTGAAAACGCGGTTTCTGAGTTTTCCCCTGTTTTGAGCAAATATTCAACTAATTACGAAAAAGAAGTTGCATTCTTGTTGTATATGGGCGTTCTTAAAGAAAGTGAGCTTGATAACTACATATCTTCAAAAAATAAAAATCTTCCACTGAAAAGATATGAAGCTGCTGTTCTTCTCACAAAACTTTTAGGCGCAGAAGATGAAGTTATGGAAAATGTTTTTGTTTCTTCATCATATGCAGACACAATCGATATTCCTGAGGCTGCCCGTCCTCACGTTGAATTTGTGAAAGAAGCAGGAATAATGCAGGGAATGGGAGACGATCTGAGCGGAATGCCATTATTCTCACCAAACACAGATGTAACTCGTTCACAAATGGCAAAAATGCTCTGTTGTTTAATCGATGTTATTGACCTTTCTTCTGTTTCAGGAACAATTCTTTCAATTGATAACTTTAACGAAACAATTACTTTAACTACCGAAGATGAGGATATTGAGGAAAACGTTTCCGGTTCAACACAATTTAAAATTAATGGAAAAAAAGCAGCTTTATCCGATATGGAAAAGGGTATGTTTGTTAAAGTAACTTATATCAACGACAATGTAACCTTGGTTGAAAACTTCACTCTTTTAGAAGATTCTGTTATCTATGGTTTAATTTCAAAAACCAGAGATTCTAACGGAACAAAAACAATTACACTTGTTGATGCTAACGACACCGAGAAAAAGACTACTTACACCCTTTCTGACGATGTTAAAATCAAAATTAGTGGTGCAATTGATTCTTTCACAAAACTCAAAGCTAATCAATATGTAGCTTTAACAATCGAAGATGAACTTGTAACTTTAGTTGAGACTGTTGACAAAAATTCATCAGTAGGCGGCACGCTCCTTTCAGTTGACGGAACCGGCATATATACTATCTTAACTGTTAAATTAAAGGATGGCTCTGTTGCTAATTACGAAGTTTCAAGTGACGGTGTTCAGGTTTCAAGAAATAGCATCGAGGGTAATCTTAGCCACTTGATGGAGGGTGACAGCGTTAATCTTAAGTTGGTTTATGGAAAGGTAATAAAAATTGTTGCTGAAAGCACTAATAAAGCCTTAAGCGGAACAATTTCTCACATAACCTATTCAACTAAAGGAACTTCCGTTGGTATTGATCAAAACGGCAACGTTGTTGAATACAAAGTAAACAAGAGCGCTAATGTTATAATCGATTCAGCAGATGGTTCAGTTTATGATTTGCGTCCGGGAACAGACGTTGAAATCAAACTTCAGAGTAGTGAGATTGTTAAGATTGAAGCTGCAGGTACTGTTTCTAAATCACAGCTCACAGGTATTGTAAAAAGCACAAATTCAACATATGGACTTTTAGTTGTAACAGAAGGTGGCGTTGATTATAACGTTTTTGTAACAACTAACACAAAAATTATCGACAGTACAACAGGTGCTTCAATGAATCTTAAATCTGTTCAAAAAGGCAGAAGCGCTTCAATAACAGGTTCTAACTCTTCAGGGGTTTTGGAAGCAACAGTTATCGTTCTTCAGTAATTTTGGATTTTAAAACAGACGGCATAAAGCCGTCTGTTTTTTTGTTGCACTTTTATGTATATTTATTCTATATTATGTAAATACTTCCTTTAAGCAAATAAAGAAAGAGGTATTTTTATGACGGATAAAAAATCAAGGCGTGTTGTGATAATAAATAATATTAATTCCAGTTCGATTGAGCAAGCAATATTTATTTTAAAATCTGATAAAAAAGATTTCCCCGCATATAAAACAGATAACAGCATCGTTCTTGAAGCACAAGAAATAATAAACAATTATATACATCAGGTAGAACGAATAAAAACAGGTCTTCCGCCTTCACGTCGCCGGCATCAGGGTCCATCAAAGTTTTTTGTTGTTTCAACAATTATATTAAGCATTTTATGCTTCTCTGCAATATTCTTTGCAGCAAACAACCTAATTAATTAGGTTGTTTGTTTTTTGCCTTAAAATAGTAAAATATTTTGTTTTTTAGGGTTGATTTTTTCTCTTTTTTATAGTATAATATTTAAGTCTTGGAGAGGTGGTCGAGATGGTTTAAGGCGCAGCATTGGAAATGCTGTGAACGTTTATAGCGTTCCGTGGGTTCGAATCCCATCCTCTCCTCCAGAAAAAGAGGGCAATTTTACAAATAGTAAAATTGCCCTCTTTTTTGTTACGACTTTTTAAATTAATCTCACAGAAAATACCCTATCAAAATCATGGCTATTGCTTGTGTTTTGGTAATGAAAAACCTGTTCGCCATTTTCTTGTTTTAATATCAATTTATTATCTTCTTTTTCAACAAACAAACGCGGATAATCAGAAACTCTATAAAAATATTTTGTGTCCATTGTTGCTGTTTGAATTGCACCGGTATCATTTTTATAAAGTACCAAGAAAAATTGCCCTGTTTTTAAATCGAAAATACCTGCTTGATAGTATTCGTTTGTGCTCACATATTCCCACTTTATGAAGGCATAGTTAAATTTGCTTAAATCAACGTCCGTTAACTCTGCCACAATTATAGTGTATCTGTCATAAATATCTTTACTTAAAACAATTGGCTCTTCTAACATGTTAAATTGAGTGTCAACTGTGACATTTGCTCCAAGGCTCGCAATTTTTGACCTTGCAATTGTTCTGCGGTCAGTTATTTTTCCATCCGCCGAAAGCTCTGCCAGCAAAACATATTCACCTGTTCGTGGCAACTCTGTTGCGAAATTAATACCCGCAAGCTGTTCTGCAGGGCTATAATACCCAAAGATATATCCTGCCGTATTTATTGGAACGCTGAGCGAATATTTTTCGTCATCGACGGTTAATCTCACACCGCTATCAAAATACATAATTCCCGTATCAACTGTTATTACGTTCCCTGATATGCTGCATTTGCAACCATTTAAACTTGTGCCGCTTTCAACAAGAGCTTCTGTTAAATAGTTTAGTTCCGAAAGCAAATAGCTTTCTTTTGTTGGAAACGGGGCAACGCCTGAACCAACTAAATTTTTTGTTATTTCGTTGATATCCTCTGCTCCATATGTTTGGTTATCAACAAAACTATAAGTTATTGCCATAATTAATTTCCACCTTCCTTTTGGTAATAAACTAATTATAACAATCTAATACGGACAAAAACCACGTTTTTTATTTTTGAAAAGGAAGCTTCCTTGTTCTAACTGTTCAGAATGACAAAAAGTGTGCCATTCTGCATGTAGCAAAGAATCTCAATCCCCTTTACCTCTTCAGTGCGCCCCATCCCTTTAACGCGAGGAAATCTTTTGATTTCTCATTGCTCCTTCTCGGAATGACAAAGGGATGCTATAACAAAAATGAATAAGGCACAAAAAAAGAGAAGTCCGAAGACTTCTCTTTTTATTTTAACCATCAAATGATGATTTATTTTTTTATTAAGCAGATGGAGCATCAGCAACAAGTGTAACTGTTACGTTAGCTGTAACTGTAACTCTTGTAACTGTCTCGCCGCCTACTTCCCAGTGGAAACCAGCAGGAGCTGCTGCCAATGTGTAGTTTGTACCATCAGCGATGTTTGCAACTGCAGCAGGAACAGTCTCACCTGTTGAACCAGCAGAATAAGTTACTGTGTACAATGAAGCTGTCTTCTCAGCGCCTTCCTTAACCTTGATGTCATCTTTAGGAGCTCTAACGATAACTACGTCTTCAACGTCGCCATCATAGAATCTAACGAAGATGTAATCAACGTACTTCTGAGCGAATGTATCGAATCTACCATCACCAACATTGTTCATGTTGAGGTAAGTTGTTGCATCTGTTCCAACAACACCGCTTGCAAGGTATTTGTCGCTATAAAGAGCGTCATAAACTCTGAAGCTTCCGCCAGCCTTAACTGAAACAGTCTTGCCTGTTGGGTCAACAACAATAACGTTCTTAGCCTTTGAAAGTTTTACAGGAGTTGAAAGGCTAGCAATTGTTGCCTGCTCTGAAGACTCTTTGTAGAACTTAACGTATCCGCCGTAGAAATCTTCGCCTGTTGCATTGATAGTTGTGTCATAAGATGGGCTAGTCTGGTAATCAACTACGTTAGATCCCTTAACACCCTTCTTGAAGTTCCAAACGAAATCGATATCTGTGATAAGACCAGCACCGCCAACCTTAACTTTGATGATATCACCAGCTGTTAATGTTGAGATGTTAGTAGCGATATCGCTAAGAGCAACTGTGTCAGCTGTAACTTCTGCGCCATCAATTAAGTATGTGATTGTCTTAATTGTGTCGCCTTCGTCGTTCTTTGAGTCATAAACATCGCTTACAACTGCAACAGAAGAAGTTGAACCAGCTTTGCCTAAACCGTCAACAACAACAACGATGTCGTTATCTTCAGCTTTGTTTGTTGCATAGTATGCAATGTCACCAGCAGCTGTTGCACCATAGGTTTCTTCATCTTCAAAGTCAGCAATTGTACCAACCTGACACTTGTTCTTGTCATATTCAGATGTACGAGAACCACCAGCTGTCTTTGCAAAGTCTACAAAGAAGATTGTTGCATCAGCATCGATATATTTACCAAGTTTGTTGTTATCTGCATCAAATGCTACACCTGCAGTGTTAGCGCCGTTTGATTCAAACTTCTCATCAAAACCTGCAAGCTTAACACCTGTGATTTCATTTGAAGAATTCTTTGTGTATTCAATAACTGTGCCCTTAAGAACTCTTGTCTGGAAGTAAGCTGTTGCTGCGCTTTCAGCTGTTGCACCGCCACCGAAAGAAACGTCTGTAAGTTTGATGTCGCCGTCATAAAGAGCTGCACCGCCGCCTATAGCAGGAGCTTTAAGAGTTGCTCTTGCTGCCATATTAAGTGTCTCAACGCCATTAGCTGTGAGAACCTGAAGTTTAACTGTTGCGCCGTCCATAGGATCATTCTCAGCTATTGCTTTAAGAACGAATGCATAGTCACCGCTAACACCTGTTGCAAGAGCTGCATCTTCGTTGAATGCTGCAATCTTACCATATTTGTCAATATAGAAAGTACCGCCTGCACCAACTTCAATATCGTTCATACCAAAAGCGTTAAGAGCTACAGCATATTTAACGCCTTCAACTTTGTAACCTGTGTTGCTCTTAGCAGAGATATCAGAATCAAATGATGCCTCAACTACGCCAACAACTGGGTTAGAAACAACTTCAGCTACGATGTAATCTGCGCCTTCGTTGTAAGCAAGGATTGTAAGAACATCCCACTCTACGAGTGTTTCAGGAGCAACAACTTCGCCGTCCTTATAAATTTCTACAACCTTTGTCTCATCTTCTGCATCGATTTCGATAGCTGAAAGATCATCGCCACCGAAGAGCTTAGCAGCCTTCTTGAAGTTTACGCCTTCTTCTGAAGCGTTCTTAACAACTGCTGTTGCAGCAACTTCAACAAAAGCAACATCTGCACCCTTAGTTGTATCGTTGTCGATTAAGATAATCTTACCGCTTCTCTTCTTGAGGTTAACTTCTGTGAAATCTCCAGGAAGTTTAGATAAACCACTACCAAGAGCTTTGTTGTTCAAAACAACATCAACGTCAGCTTCACAAAGAGCTTCTGTTGTGTCATTTGTGTCAGCAGCTTTGTAGTATTCGATTTCATTACCATTGATACCCTTGAATAAAGCAAGGTCAATTTCTAAAACATCATTTCTTGCTGTATCTTCAGCAATTGAAACGATTTCCCATTCGTCTTCTTCTGTGTTTTCAATAACATAGAAGATAACCGCTTTACCAATGTAGCTTTCAGCGTCAGATTCACCAACGAGGAAAGATTCAGCTGATAAAGGTTCTTGGAAATCTTTGTGGTTTGTATCAAAGTTATCTGTTAAATCGATAGTAACTTCTGCAAGAGCCTCTGTGTTGATTATCTTAGAGCCTTCTACGTTAAGAATGCTGTTTTCTGTAACAACGCCCTTAAGTTTGATAACACCAAGATATTCACTCATAAGAGTTCTGTAGATACCGTCAACTTTTTCAGAACCATCACATACAACGTATGTAACTTCGCCGTTTGTTGTCCAAGCACTCTGAATCATAAGAGGTGTGTCAATTGCATTGTTAAGGAGCTGAGCGATTGTACCACGGTTAGCACCTGAACCAACAACTGCATTAGCTACACCCTTTGTTACGTTGTATCTTGTTGCAGCTGTGAGGTAACCTGTTGGGTAACCACCGTTATGGTCAGCAAATGGTGTGTAACCAAGTGTTGCCATAATCATCTTAACAGCCTGTTCGTAAGTAACAGCATCTTCCGGACCGAAAGTGCCATCACCAAAACCATTGATGATGCCCTGGTTAGCTGCCTGTGCAACATAACCTGAAGCCCAATGGCTCTTAGGAACGTCTGTGAAGATTGTGTCAGCACCAGCTTTAGCTGTTTCATCAAAACCTTGAATTCTTGCAATCAAAGCAGCCATTTCTGCTCTGGTTACAGTTTCTTCTGGCTTGTATGTGCCATCTTCATAGCCTGTAACTATTTCTAACTTGCTTAATGTTTCTACTGCTTCGTAGTATGCGCTGTCAACTGTAACATCAGTATAGCTTGCTCCAAAAGCAACTGTGCTGATTGTAAGAGCGATAACGCAGATAGAAGCAACCAGTTTTTTGAGATTTAACATTCTCAAATCCTCCTTATAATATAAATTTTTAATTTTTTTTCGTATGGAAAAAATTTATTTTCATCAAGATAACATACATAAAGCGACATTATCATTGACTACAATCATTATATACCAACTTTTTTCGCATGTCAACTACAAATTCAAAATGTAACAAATTTGTAATACTTCTAAAACGCTTTTGTCAAACAGGGTTTCCTCTTTGGCTCAAGCGCCTTATTTTTTTGTGCATTGTGCATAGTTTAAGCTTTTTATTTTGGTTGTTTTGACTTATTGTCAGTTCTTAATTCTTTTTTATTTTGGATTTTTTCTCCATCAACCACTATATATTGTAATACTTCAGCATGATTATGTCAAGTTTTTTTCATAATTTAATAATTTTTTTGAACTTGAGCCAATTTTATTATAATAATAACTATATCATTCCGTTATTTTCAAGTTTTCAAGCTCTGCAAAACTTCTTTGGGCATATTTTTCCGCCTTTTCCCGCTTGTCCTTAATCCTGACACCCAAATCTTCAAAAATTCCAAAATTAACGTTCATCGGCTGAAAATCCGTTATCGACGAATTTGAAACATATTGCGCCAACGCACCAATTGCTGTTTTTGAATTTATATCCGGCGAAACCTTCCCCAAAATCTCACAGCCTGCAAAGAGTCCCGCAAGCAATCCCGATGAGGCTGATTCAATATATCCCTCAACACCTGTGATTTGTCCTGCAAAATATATTTTAGGATATTTCTTCATATTATATTTATTAGTTAGCACCTTTGGCGAATTTATATATGTGTTGCGGTGCATAACACCATATCTGACAATCTCTGCATTCTCAAGCCCCGGAATCATTCCAAAAACTCTTTTTTGCTCTCCAAATTTTAAATGTGTCTGAAAACCAACAATATTAAACAAACTCGCAACGGCATTGTCCTGGCGAAGCTGCACAACAGCATATGGACGACTTCCATCATGTGGATTTGTCAGCCCAACTGGCTTGAGAGGGCCATAGCGCATGGTATCCTCTCCACGCATCGCCATAATTTCAATCGGCATGCAACCCTCAAATACCTTTGGATTTTCAACCCCTTCGTGAACCTCTGCCGCCTCTGCAGTTATAAGTGCATTTCTGAAAGCAATATATTCTTCTTTTAACATAGGGCAATTTATATAATCATCTCCGCCTTTTCCATATCGAGCTGCTTTGAACGCCTTTGACATGTCTATGCTATCATATGCAACAATCGGCGCCGCCGCATCAAAAAAATGTAGCCCATCATTCTCAGTGAGACGGGAAATTTCCTTGGACAACGAATCCGACGCCAACGGTCCTGCCGCAATTATAGTATATTCATCAACGTTTATCTCATCTGCCTCTTCGCAAACTACGGTAATGTTCGGATGCTTTTTTATTTCTTCTGTCACCATATCTGCAAACGCATCCCGGTCGACCGCTAATGCTCCACCTGCAGGCACACGAGTTGAATCTGCGCACTTCATTATTAAAGAGTTAAGCTTGCGCATTTCTTCCTTTAATAATCCAACAGCATTATATATTCCATCTGCACGAAATGAATTGCTGCAAACAAGTTCTGCAAAACTCGGCTTTTTGTGCGCCGGCGAATATTTCTCTGGCTTCATTTCGTAAATTTCAACCTTAATTCCCATATTGGCAAGTTGCCACGCCGCTTCACAGCCCGCAAGTCCCGCACCAATAATTTTTACTTTGTTCTTTTCTGTCATTTTTTTGCCCCTTAGTTTTTTCTTCCTTATATATTATATTAGCATATATTTATTTTATCGTCAAGACATTCACGGGAGCATTACAGTCATTGCACCAAGCAAAATAGGGAGTGTTTCTTTATATATTTGCGGCAACTGCGAAATCGGTAGTGGATTTCGACCTTCACCAACCTCTATGGTATAACCAGGTCTTTGAAATTCATCAATGAACCAGTCCTTATATCCTCCATACGATGCTATGCCCTCGGTATCATCAAGGACATATGGTGATATTGTCGTGAATGCCTTTGCTATACTTAACGCATACGCCGGTTCTTTGCCTTGAAAATTGTGATAAATCACTTTGCCTTGACTATGCAACGCCAAAACCATTTTAAAATTATGTTTTCGGGTGAACTCTGCAAGCGCATGGCTTTCAGACTCGGATTCAGGGGCTATGCCTGAAAATCTTGTTGGTCCTGCGCCTTTTATCCCAAACTCCTCCTCCATGGATTTGGATTTTTCCCACATTGCAGCATAGTTATGATTCAGATCCACACCATTTGAATTTGCTTGCCAATTAGAAAAATCACCACTTTTGTTCAGGGTCATTAATCTCTCTCGCACTATTGGAACTTTTACAGAATTTATGCCCCTCGTTGCAAGTTCCACCCCATCAGGATTTATCATCGGCAAAATATATACCGACGTGTTTTTTGAAAGCATTGAAACATTAAAGCCCTTCAGCATTTTATTTTCTCTCTCCGCTATTTTGAACTCGCGAATAAATCGCATCAACAACGCAGATGTTATCCATTCCATTCCATGATGCGCTCCATTATAAGATATTATATTTTTTCCGTTTCCTATCCTTATATAATATATGTTCCTCTCTTGCACAGATTTTCCTATTACCCCCATTTCCATTTCGGGGAAATCCTTTATAAGTTTTTTTATATCCGTCATCAAATTATCATATGTATATTCCTTCATCATTTTATACATCTTACTCACCTCGTTTAGATATATGAAATATTTTTTGAAAGTATGTTCATCTCTGTCTTGATTTTTATCTGACACGGTGATATAATTAGATTATTAATTTATTTGGAGGTAATTATAATGATAGGAATTGAACATCTTGGAGTTTATTCAAAGAACGTAGAGGTTCTTAAGGATTGGTATATCAATCTTTTTGGATGGAAACAGGTTTATACAAATGAAGAAAAGAGAATCTATTTTGTGAAAGCTGATGACGGTGTTATGATTGAATTTTGTCAAAGCACCGATGATGGCGGTATTCATGGTGAAAAAGCAACCGGATTAAGACACATTGCCATTTCTGTTGATGATTTTGAAGATGCCGTTAAACGAGTTCGCAATGTTGGTGCAGAAATAATCACAGACGCTGCAATATCAGCAAAAGGTGTTGGAACAATGTTTTTTAAAGACCCTGACGGCAACGTTTTGCATTTGATTAATAGAACAACTCCGCTCTAATTTTTGAAAGGGGCTGGGATAATGCGCGAAATTAATACAAGCGAAATTATTTCTCTCGTTGCAGAAATGTGTGTTGAGGCAAACTGTAATCTCAATGAAGATATTGAACTTGCAATAAAAAAAGGTCTTGAAAACGAACTTAATCCTCTCGCCTCAAGCATTTTAGGGGATGTTTTAAAAAACGCAGACATTGCTCGTCGTGATAATCTTCCTATATGCCAGGATACCGGCATGGCTGTTTTCTTTATTGAGGTTGGACAAGATCTTCACATCACCGGCGGTGGACTTTACGACGCTATCAACGAGGGTGTTCGCCAAGGCTACTCTCAAGGTTATCTGAGAAAATCTGTGGTTGCTGACCCGATACGTCGTCAAAACACGGGGGATAACACTCCTGCTGTTATACACACTGAGATTGTTGATGGGGATAGCTTGGAAATAACGATAGCACCAAAAGGATTTGGTAGTGAAAATATGAGTGCAATTAAAATGCTCAAGCCATCCGATGGAGTTGACGGTGTTATTGATTTCATTGTTGAAACAGTTAAAGTTGCTTCAGGAAATCCCTGTCCACCCATTGTTGTTGGAGTTGGTATTGGCGGAACAATGGAAAAAGCAGCATATCTTTCAAAGAAAGCATTGCTTCGGGATATTCGAAAAGGGCATGACGATGAATATTACGCATCTCTCGAAGAAATTCTTCTTAAAAAAATCAATAGTTTGGATATTGGCCCACAAGGTTTTGGTGGAAAAACAACCGCTCTTGGTGTTAATATTGAAACATTTCCAACGCATATTGCCGGATTGCCGGTAGCCGTGAACATAAGTTGCCATGTTACCCGTCATTTAACCAAAACATTATAATCTAAAACAGAAACGAATTTGAGTTCGTTTCTGTTTTTTTATTCTAATGTATTTAAAAAATCCGCTATCGCTTCAGCGCCCAGAGTTGCTCCATTTATTGCCTCTGCCAGCGTGTTTCCGCTACTTCCAACCTCAATAATCAAACTACCTTTCGTTGTGTGTCCGTTAAAGCGTTCCTTTCTCAAGTTTACGCCCCTCATTAAATTCGGATATTTTTTTGATATGCTTTCTTGCAATTTTAATGCGAGCTTCATGTTTTCTCGCCAAGCAGGATGGGTTAGTCCTCCCGCATCCGTTCCCACAACAAACATAAGTTGTGCAGTTTTTTTGCCATTAATCTCTGTTGCAAATTTTGCTTTTGCACCGTCATCATAAATAAAAGCATCTCTGTGTATATCAAGGACAATCTCAATGTTGGGGTTTTTTGCCTTATACATTTCAATTGTTTTAAGTGCATTGTTATATGAACCATTAAAATTAGGATAATCATGAAGCGTTGTGTCATGAATTGTTTTTATTCCCTTTTCCTCAAAAATATTTTTAAATACTTCGCCCACCTTAACAACATTTTCGTTCAAACTTAAACTTCTATCGCTTTTTTCTGTGGAATATAGCGTCACCCCTTCCGGAGTATAGCTTTCAGTTGCATGTGTGTGTAAAATAAGTATTTGAGCACCATCTTTTTTCATAGTAAAAGATAGTGGAGATTTCAACATTTCTTCAATATTTATTCCATATGTTGTTTCGTTTCTTATCAGTATTTTTTTAGCATCATCCAAGGCTTTGCTTTGCCCTGAATCAACCTCTTTTATAGGGTATTCGCCACTCTCTGTTCCTCCCGGTTCCGCTTCGCCCTTTCCCAAATCTGCACCCTGCGGATTATATGCTTCAACCGTACCATTCGCAAGCATCCCAAGATAACCATTTGAAACAATTTTCATGAGAGGTATTTCCTCATAAATGATACTTGTTCTATCATTTATATCATATGCAAGAAAAAAAACACCGACTTTCCTTAACGTGTTTGTGATTTTTTCCGAGATACTGGTTTTTGTTTCTGTTGTTGCAGAGATCACTGGCACGCTTTCTCCAAGTATGTTTTGCGTTATCTTACCATTATAAAAAACACTTGTTTTATCCATCATCATTACACTTGAAACTAAAACCACTAAAAAAATCAAGCTCATTCCAAATAAATATTTTATAAGTCGCTTTCCGTCAATTACAACTGCATGGTATTTTCGCATTTTTATCCCTTTCCGCCTTGCTTTAGTAGCTTGTCTAAAATAATTATATTATATTTATGGCTAATTTATTACACAAAAAAAGAACTCTTGCATAACACAAGAGCTCCTATTTTAAAATTAATCAAATTAATGAACGATTGCAACTTCAGTTTCTTTATCAAAAAGATGAACTTTGTTTGCATCAAATACAACTTTTATTTCATCGCCATTTTTGGCTGTTGTACGGCGATTAATACGAGAAATCATCGGGACATCACCAAGTTTGATATAGATAAATGTTTCAGCACCCATCATTTCTGTTAACTCAACCTTAACATCAACAACGCAGTCAGGCATTGCAGTGATATGTGCTTCATCCTCATAGATAGCTTCAGGTCTGATACCCATGATAACTTCTTTGCCATAATATTCAGCCAACTCTGCTCTATTACCTTTTCCCTCAGGAAGCTTAATTGAAAGACTATCATTAACAAGGTATACGCCATTGTCACGTTTTTCAACAGTAACATTTGTAAAGTTCATCTGTGGGCTTCCGATAAATCCTGCAACAAACACGTTAACCGGTTCATCATAAAGTTTAGCCGGTGATGCGCACTGCTGCATGATACCATCTTTCATAACAACAATTCTTGAACCCATTGTCATAGCTTCAGTCTGGTCATGTGTAACATATATAAATGTTGTTTCAAGTTTCTTATGGAGCTTACCAATTTCAGCTCTCATCTGAACTCTGAGCTTTGCATCAAGGTTAGAAAGAGGCTCATCCATGAGGAATACCTTTGGCTCACGAACGATAGCACGACCCAAAGCAACACGCTGTCTCTGACCACCTGACAAAGCCTTTGGCTTACGATCAAGCAAATGCTCAATGTCAAGAATTTTTGCTGCTTCTTCAACCTTTCTTCTTATCTCATCCTTTGGAAGCCTTCTGAGCTTAAGGCCAAATGCCATATTCTCAAACACGGTCATATGCGGATAAAGAGCATAGTTCTGGAAAACCATTGCAATATCTCTATCCTTTGGTGCCATATCGTTAACGAGTTTTCCGTCAATATATAACTCACCTTCAGTGATCTCTTCCAAACCTGCAATCATTCTAAGTGTTGTTGATTTACCACAACCAGAAGGACCTACCAAGATTATAAATTCCTTATCTGCAATTTCAAGATTTATATCCTTTGCACCAGCTACTCCGCCCGGATAAATTTTTCCAACATTTCTTAAACTTAAACCTGCCATTTTATATAACCTCCTAAATTTTTTCAACCATACGCTTAATTCTAACACATTTCCCCAAAAAATGTTAGAGCCTATTTACACAAATTTAAGAAAAGATTTTTAGCGAAATTGTATAATCAAATTTTTTTCATTCCCTGCAAACCCTTTAACACTAAGGGTTTGCGGGATTTTTGCGTGTCTAATTTGAAGTGTCGTAATTATAACCAAAAATCCCTGCCCTTATCACGTTAAAAACCATAAATATATACAAAAGCTTTTAAACTGAAAATTTGTCCACATCGGGCTGTTAATTTTTTGTTCCCATATATCGTTGTTTTATGGGGATTTGCACATTATCCACAGAGTTATCAACAGAAATTAAACGTAGATTTATTCTTCTTCTGCAGCATTTTCAACAATACCATTTTCCAAATCATTCTCTTCTGCCGGATCCTCATCCTCTTTCTCAACAGTGGCAACTGATACGATTTCAACACCTTCACCAAGACGCATCAATCGAACGCCCTTTGTGACTCTCTTAAGCAAGCTGATTTCCTCTGTTTTAATTCGGATTATTATGCCCTCGGAGGTAATCAAAATAACATCGTCATCATCTGTAACAAGATTGAATCCGGAAATTGCTCCCGTTTCATCACTTATCCTATACGAAGTTGTTCCTTGACCGCCTCTGCCCTGACATTTATATTCAGAAAGTTCCGTCTTTTTGCCATATCCACGTTCACTAACAATAAGAAGCTTAGACTCATCGCCATCATGCATAACATCCATACCAACAACATAATCGCCATCTTTAAGTGTAATGCCTCTAACACCGTGTGAAACTCTGCCTAAAGGTCTTGCATCCTGTTCGGAGAATCTTATCATTTTTCCAAGATGTGTTCCTATGAATACATCATAGCTGCCATCTGTAATTTTAACATTTATGAGTTCGTCATCCTCATCAAGATTTATGGCAATCTTTCCACCCTTAGGAGCATTGCTATATTCCATTATGCTTGTCTTTTTAATTACACCATTGCGAGTTGCCATAATTAAAAATTCGTTCTCTTTATATTCGCGAACAGGAATCATTGCCGAAATTTTTTCGCCCGCCTCAAGTTCAAGCAGATTAACAATTGCCGTACCCTTAGCCTGACGACCTGTTTCCGGAATTTCATATGCTTTTATTCGATACATTCTGCCTGTGTTAGTGAAGAATAAAACATAGGAATGTGTTGATGCCACAAACATGGTTTTAACAAAATCCTCTTCTTTTGTTTGCATTCCAATTATACCTTTTCCACCACGTCTTTGGCTCTTATAAGTATCTGCTGCCAAACGTTTGATATAACCCTGATTTGTCATGGTTATAACATTATCCTCTTCTTCAATAAGGTCTTCAATATCAATATCGTCAACAGTAGGCTCAATTGAAGTTCTTCTCTCATCCCCGAATTTTTCACGGATTTCAAGAATTTCCTTTTTAAGAATTTCAAGCACTTTTTGTTCACTGCCAAGAATTTCGGTAAGTTCCGCAATGAGTGCCATAAGTTCATTATATTCATTATCGATTTTTTCACGTTCCAAACCCTGCAAACGGACAAGACGCATATCAAGAATTGCCTGAGCCTGAATATCAGAAAACTCAAATCGTTCAATCAATCTTACCTTCGCATCATTATAACTATTTCGAATTATATTTATTATTTCGTCAATGTTATCGAGTGCAATTCTAAGACCTTCGAGTATATGTGCTCTTGCCTCAGCTTTCTTTTTGTCGAAACGAGTTCTTCTTATTATAACATCCTTCTGGAAGTTAATATAATGGTCTAATATCTCGCGCAAATTAAGCACCTTTGGCTCAACCTGATCAACAAGCGCAAGCATAATAATGCCAAAGCTATCCTCAAGCTGAGTATATTTATAGAGCTGATTCAAAATTACAGTTGCATTGGCATCGCGTTTTACCTCAACAACTATTCGCATACCATCACGGTCTGACTCGTCACGCAAATCCGCAATTCCCTCAACGCGCTTTTCACGCACAAGCTCAGCAATTTTTTCAATTAATCTTGCTTTGTTAACCATATATGGAATTTCTGTGATAACAATTCTCTGACGGTTATCCTTTCCATCCTCAATAACAGCCTTTGAGCGCAGTTTTATCTTACCTCTGCCTGTATGATAAGCAGAACGTATTCCGTTCACGCCCATTATCTGTGCGCCCGTTGGGAAATCCGGGCCCTTGATATATTCCATAATTTCATCGATTGTAATTTCAGGATTGTCAATAACCGCAACAATTCCGTCTATAACTTCGCTTAAGTTGTGTGGCGGAATGTTTGTCGCCATACCAACTGCAATACCATTTGAACCATTAACCAAAAGATGCGGAAAACGTGATGGAAGCACAACCGGTTCCTTCAATCGTTCATCAAAGTTAGGCATAAAATCAACAGTTTCCTTTTCAATATCGGTCAACATCCGCATTGAAAGTTTTGTCATTCTTGCCTCTGTGTATCTATATGCAGCTGCAGGGTCACCATCAACCGAACCAAAGTTACCATGGCCATCAACTGTTGGATAGCGCATTGTGAAATCCTGTGCCATACGCACTAAAGCATCATAAACAGATGCATCACCATGTGGATGGTATCTACCAAGAACATTACCAACGGTTGTTGCACACTTTCTGTATTCCTTTTCAGGCGTAAAGCCATCTTCATACATCGCATATAAAATACGACGGTGAACAGGCTTAAGTCCATCACGAACATCAGGCAATGCACGTCCGACAATAACAGACATCGCATATTCAATATACGACTTGCGCATTTCCTTTTCAATTTCAACCGGAACTATGTTGAGCTTTGACGCATCAAACAATATTTCGTTGTTGTTTTCGTTTGCCATTATTTTTCCTCCTCCGTGGGGTTATGTTAAGCAATTTGCGAGATTTCCGTCAAAAAATCGCTTTTAACTCATGTTTCCTTTATTTTTGCAATATAAAAAGGACTCTCCTTTTTATATTCGACATATTTTGGGAAAATCCTTTTATTTGCTCAAAAAATACCCCTAGAATTCATTTTTAACTAATTTCACTTCAAAGTTGTTGCAATTGTGAGGGCATAGACTTTGGATGCTCCTGCTTGTTTTAACATCTTTGAGCATTCCATAATTGTTGAACGAGTTGTACAAATGTCATCAACAAGCAAAACCCTCTTACTCTCGACTATTTCAGGTCTTTTAACAATAATGCTCCCATCAAGATTTTTTCTTCGTTCTTCATAGCTTAGAAGACTCTGCCGTTTTGTTTTTCGTATTTTTTTCAAAATCCCACGTTCAAATTTGATTTCAATAATCTTTTCAAGCCCTTTACAAAGCTTTCCAACATGGTCAAATTCATTCTCGGTTTTTCTATTCGAATGTGACGGAACTGCACATATACAATCTATGTTAAGACCATCAAATTCTTCAAAAAATTTCACCGCCATACATTCAGCATAAGTTTTTGAATATCCGCTCAATCTGGAAAACTTATATCTCAGTATTGACTCCCTGATGTTCCCATCATAAACAAACACCGATGAAATTCTGTCAAAATACTTTTTCTTTTCATTAAGACAAAAATAGCACCATTGTTTTTCAGCAAAGCTGACAATCGGTTTTCCGCATTTTCTGCAACATGTGTGTTCAGTGCAAAAATCCAGATCCTTTGAACACTTGCCACAAACAGACGCCATGACATTGGGCTCCATAATCCTATCACAAAACACGCACCTTGGCGGAAAAATTATGTTTTTTAGAAAGGTTAGGATTCTCATATTTACCTCTTCATAATACTTCCTCTAATTTTAACATAAACACACTCATTTTTATATCAAGAGCATTGCAAATTTTATAAAGCGTTTCAAGCGTTGGTTTTCTCTCGCCTCTTTCAATTGCACTAAGATGACTTCTCCCTATATCCGCCAAACCACTCAAAACTTCTTGTGAAACACCTTTTTGTTGCCGGAAAAAAGCAACTGTTTTTCCAACCTTTTCCGAATCAAGAGTTGCTATATACATATTCTCACCTCAAAGACAGTATATAACATCAGAAAAACATTCTTGCCTACATATGTGTTCTTTTTGAACACTTATGTAATACTTCTATAACAAATTGAGCACAACAAGATTGTTGCGCTCAATTCTGTTAGAAAGTTATATTATTTTTTGTTTTTACTGTTACTCTTTAATCTTAGCTGAGTATTAAGAATTCTCTTTCTGAGCCTGAGGCTCTTGGGGGTTACCTCCAAAAGCTCATCGTCAGCTAAAAACTCAATGCTTGCTTCAAGACTCAATTTAACAGGAGGAACGAGCTTTAATGCCTCATCGCTTCCTGATGCACGAGTGTTTGTGAGTTGTTTCTTTTTGCAAACATTAACCGCCAAATCCTCAAGCTTTGGTGAATATCCAACAACCATCCCTTCATAAACAGGAGTTCCCGGTTCAATAAACAAAAAGCCTCTGTCTTGAACCTTGAAAAGCCCATAACCGACCGCCTCACCTGTATCAAACGAAACAAGCGAACCTGTGAATCTTCTTGTAATATCTCCTTTATATGGCTGGTAATCATAAAATACCGAATTCAGAATTCCTTCACCCTTGGTATCGGTTAAAAACTCATTTCTATATCCAAGCAAACCTCTTGCAGGTATCAGATATTCAAGTCTCATTCTGTCACCCTGCGGGGACATATGCATAAGCTCTGCTTTTCGTGAACCCATCTTTTCCATAACCGCTCCCATTGATGTTTCAGGGACATCGATTAAAAGTCTTTCAACCGGTTCATGCTTTTGTCCATTAATTTCCTTAAATAATACTTTCGGAGTGCTGACAGCAAATTCATATCCTTCACGACGCATGGTTTCAATCAATATCGAAATATGCATTTCGCCCCTGCCTGCAACACGGAAACTATCCGTCGTCTCTCCGTCCGTCACTCTCAACGAAACATCCTTAAGCATCTCTCTATGCAGTCTTTCTCTGATTTGACGAGATGTAACAAATTTTCCTTCTCTTCCTGCAAACGGACTATCATTAACAGAAAATGTCATTTCAATGGTTGGTTCACCAATCTTGACAAAAGGAAGAGCAACAGGTTCTAAGGTTGATGTAATCGTATCGCCGATTGAAACATCCGTAATACCTGATACGCAAACTATATCTCCCACACGAGCTTCCTCAACTGCATTTTTGCCAAGTCCATCTATTTGATAAATATTAGCAACTTTTGCTTTATATGGCTGGTGTTTTTCATGATAATCACAAACCATGATTTCCTGGTTTTGCTTGATTGAGCCTCTTTCAATTCTGCCTATTGCCATTCTTCCAACATATTCGTTATAATCAATAGATGACACCAGCATTTGCAGCTCGCCCTCGTCATCACCTTCGGGGGCAGGAATATAATCAGCAATGGTTTTGAATAAGACTTCCAGGTTTTCACCTTGTTGATTTGGATTAAGTGACGCAGTTCCCGCTCTGCCCGAGCAATATACTATCGGACTATCCAATTGCTCATCATTTGCATCCAAATCCAACAATAGTTCAAGAACCTCGTCACCAATTTCGTTAAGTCTGGAATCCGGTCTGTCAATTTTATTGACAACAATAATAATCCTATGCTTCATTTCCAAAGCCTTCTGCAAAACAAATCTTGTTTGAGGCATAGGACCTTCAGCTGCATCAACAAGTAATATAACACCATTAACCATTTTCAGAATACGTTCAACCTCTCCGCCAAAATCTGCATGTCCGGGAGTGTCGATTATATTCATTTTAATATTTTTATAATGCACTGAGGTGTTTTTTGCAAGGATTGTTATTCCCCTTTCACGCTCGAGGTCGCCATTATCCATAACACGATCCTCAACCACCTGGTTTTCACGATACACTCCACCCTGCTTCAACATCTCATCAACCAAAGTTGTTTTACCATGGTCAACATGGGCAATTATAGCAATATTTCTTAAATCTTCTCTTTTCATATTTTATCTCCTTTTTTTAGAACGTTTTTATTATATACCTTTTTTTTGGCTTTGTCTATGGTAAGATTGACGAAAATACAATAAATTTGACATTTTTTATTTTTACTGATAAAATAAGATAAACAAATTTTAATTACTTGGAGGTTTTTTATGTTTAAAGAATTTAAAAAATTTGCCTTTAAGGGCAATGTAGTTGATATGGCTGTCGGCGTTATTATCGGCGGTGCTTTTGGTACTATTGTAACATCCCTGGTTAATGATATCATAATGCCAATTTTCGGTGCAGCCACTGCCGGCATGGATTTCAAATCCTTAAAATTCGTTTTGTCCGAAGCTATTGTTGACGGAACAACAGTTGTTAAGCCTGAGGCTGCCATTCTCTATGGTAGTTTCATTCAAAACATTGTTAACTTCTTGATTATATCTTTTTCTATCTTTATGATTATTAGGCTCATGAGCAAAAATCCATTTAAAAAAGAGCTTCCACCACAAGAAGAAGCTCCTAAAGCGCCAACTCAAGAAGAGCTTTTAACAGAAATTCGTGATTTGTTAAAGGCATCATCAGTTCCTGCACTTGAGGAAAAGAACGCTGAATAAAAAATAAGGTGTAGCAAAGCGCTACACCTTATTTTATAGTTTTAAAGCACCCTTTAATTTTTTGTAACACAAAAATGTGATTGCAGATAACGCAACGCCTCTGCAGATATTAAACGGAACTATAGTATATGTTACAAGTTTCATTTTAACTGCAAGTTCAGCATCCGGCATATAGAGAGGAAGCATTATATAAAGATTTGCAACCACTCCCATCACCACCATAACAATTGTTGCCATTCCCATTGCTATTAACGCACCTTTACGGGTTCTGTTTTTTTTGTAAATTAATCCTGCAACAAGCACAAATATTCCGTTTATAACAAAATTTGCAAACTCACCAACAAACCCCGTTGAAGTGGAAAGGCAATGAAGAAGATTTTTAAAAAGCTCTATCAAAACTCCACTAACAGGCCCCATTGCAAGTGCTCCGATTAAGGCAGGTAAATCCGAAAATTCAATTTCTAAAAAGCCTGCAACCTTAAGACCCATAAAGCTTCCTAACATTTGCAGAAGATAGGCAATTGCCGTTAACATTCCAATTTTAACAATCCTGTTTATTTTCATAATTATCCCCCTAAAAATTATTGAAAACCTCATTGCGAATATAAAAAAGCCCTGAGTGATTAAACTCAGGGCAAAATCAGCATAAAAACCTTCTCTCATCCGGACTATACCGTCGGCTTTGGAATTTCACCAAATCATACCTTTCGGTTTGCGGGCTATACCGCCGGTGGGGAATTGTTAGGCACTCACCCCGCCCTGAAGCTTTCTAATAGTTATTATATTCATGCGTATATTCTTTGTCAACCCTTTTTGAATTTATTTTGATTTCTTACAAAAAATTTTTGCTTTTCTCTTGACAAGACAAAATATTTGTGTTATCATAACCTATGTCTTTTAAAACAACCATATGGCGGTATAGCTCAGTTGGCTAGAGCATACGGTTCATACCCGTAGTGTCACTAGTTCGAATCTAGTTACCGCTACCACGACCTACGCATATTTTTTTGCGTAGGTTTTATATGGCTCCTTGGTCAAGTGGTTAAGACTCCGCCCTCTCACGGCGGCTACAGGGGTTCGAATCCCCTAGGAGTCACCAAAAAGCAAAAAGAGTACCAACTGGTGCTCTTTTTTTGTTTGCATACAGGGAAACTTTGCCCCGATGAAAGTGGAGGTCACTTATTAAGACATCCCTTTATCATATTGAGTAGGAGAAACTCCATACTTCTTTTTGAAAGCACGACTAAAATACAGCGGATCGGTATAACCAACAGCGATTGCAATTTCCGTTATTGTTTCAAAATCACCGTTGTCAATTAACGCCTTTGCATGAGAAAGACGCTTGGATAAAATATATTTTTGTGGACTTTGGGCGTAATTTGCATAAAAAACTTTGCGGAAATATGTGCCGGATATTCCACAAAGCATGTGGAGCTTTTCAGTTTTTAGGTCGCAATCGTAAAGATGCTCTTTTAAATATGAAATAGCAGGTGCAATGATGCTTGACTTCCTTTTATCTGCATAGGTTTGTTTTTCTAAATTTTCTATGTAAACCAAAAGATTGTAAAAAATCGCATAACACCTATAATGTTCCGCTTGCCCACCGAACTTCCATAAATCTGATATGGCATTTTCGAACTCCTCCGCGTCAGGGAATCCACTAAATGAATATACTGCAGGTATAGGTGTGTCAATATCCGCCTCAAAATTAAGGGAAACATATTCACAAGGCTCATCAGAAAGCACTTCGTAATTGTAACACGAACCCTTTGGCAAGAAAACCAGTTCCCCCGGATTAAGGGTAATCACTTTATCAAAAAAATCATAGCGGACCGTGCCGCTTGTACGGAGAAGAAAGGAGTTTGCCTTTCGGCACGAAAACGCTGCCTTTCTTTTGGCAATGCCTTTATTGATGCTTATTATGCTCAAATTTTCTATGTTTTTAAACATATGTTTTCACCACGATATGTAAAGATTTGATTCTATTCTATCATATAGAAAAAATAAATTCAACACAAATCTAAAATCTTGTTTCAAAAATCCATGTTGTTGCTATTTTTCTATGTACTTGTTTTTTTGCTGTGCTATAATATAGCCGAGGTGAGAATATGATAGCCAAAGCGAACAGTATTGATATGATTAATGGATCTCTCTGGGGAAAAATATTGAAGTTTTCCGCGCTTTTTATGTTAACGTCTGTATTGCAACATTTATACAGCGCTGCTGATATCATTGTTGTGGGGAGATTTGCCGGAGCAAATGCACTGGCGGGGGTTGGCACTTGCACAGTGCTCGTGAATCTTTTTTTGAACTTCATTCTCGGTCTTTCTGCAGGAGCAACGATTGTTCTCGGGCAGGCTATTGGCGCAAATTCAAAGTACGAAATTTCGAAGGCCTCTCATACCGCTATTGCGGTAGCCTGTGTCGGAGGTTTTATAATTTCAGCTATTTCTTTAATATTCACAAGACAACTTCTTAATATGATTGATGTGCCGAAGGAAGTTATGCCTGAAGCAACTAATTACCTTAAAGTAATATCTATAGGCTTTATTCCTTCTTTAATATATAATTTTGGTTCAGGCATTTTGCGTGCAAAGGGGGATACAAAGCGCGCCCTATACATAGTTTTAGTTTCAGGTTTTATAAATGTTCTTCTTAACTTGCTTTTTGTATGTGTTTTCAAAATGAGCGCAAGCGGTGTTGCTTATGCAACGATAATTTCACAACTTTTTACAGCTATTTCAATAATGATTATTCTTTTAAGAGAACCCGATGAAATAAGAATTGAACTAAAGAAAATCCGCATTTATAAAGCACCATTTTTAAAAATTCTAAAGTTTGGATTACCTTCAGGAATTCAAAATGCGGTCTATTCAATTTCAAACGTAATTGTCCAATCAAGTATAAACAGTTTCGGTGCATCTGCTGTTGCAGGAAGTTCTGCATCAAGCAGTATTACAGAGATTTATAATATGATGGTAACCAGTTTGTATCAGGCGTCAATGGTTTTCGTAAGCCAAAATTATGGGGCCAAGAAGCATGACCGTATTAAAAAATCGATACTTATTTGCATGACTTATGTTGTCGCTCTGTGTGCAGTTCAAGCGGTTGTTACATATTTCTTTGGAAAAGTTTTGCTCAAATTATATATTCCAAATGACCCGGAAGCTCTGTCGTGGGGGTTGCGCAAGTTCAATATTTTGGGATACTGCTATGGACTGTTAGGACTAATGAATATTATGACCGGTGCACTTCGTGGAATGGGGGCATCTTTTGTAAACATGCTGGCCTCGATTGCAGGCGTATGCGGCATCAGAATTTTGTGGATTTTAACCGTATTTAAGACCATCGGCACATTTGAGTCGCTGGTTTTATGTTATCCAATATCATGGGCGGGAACACTTCTTATGCATATTGCGATGTTCGTTTTCATTTTCCATAAATCAAAAAACAGCTGTATTAAATTTTAGGTATTGGTTATTCTTCGCGTTAAAACTAACCTTCCCAAATATGACGGGCAGCACTCTGCAGAAGAATACGATAAAACAATCACCTATGTATAGCAAAAAAAGCTATATTGATCCAGGATTTAATAGAAAAATTGACCAGAAATAACTTCATCTAAATCGTTCGGCTCTTCTAAAAAAATGACAATTTCTGCAGAGAAGTTGTCATTTTTTGTATAACAAAAACACCCCAAAGCTAAAAGCTTTGAGGTGTCGCCAAAAATCTATTTAACACTAAAGATGATATCACCATATGATGGAACAGGCCAAAAGTCTCTGTCCGTTTCCGCTTCAACCGCATCAACCATACTGCGCAACTCCAACATTTTGCTGAAGATTTCTTTTCTGTAATATGTGGCTGTTACAGTTACATTTTCAGTTGGAACATTTTTAAGAGCATTCTCAAGTTCTTGGTTCTTCTCAAAAATTTTATCGGCAAGCTCAGAAATGTTTTTGAGCGTCTCCTTTTCCGTCTTACATGATATGGATTTATGAACCGCTTGCTTTGCTAAAATAGTATCACAAAGATTTCTTTGATAATCGCTTATAGCAGGTGAATAGTCCTTTTTAACCATTTCAACCATTGTGAGTGCTTCAATGTTTAAAAGCTTACTATATTCTTCCATTAAAATTTCATATCTTGCTCGCATTTCCGTCTCGTTATAAACATCATGCTTCTTAAACAATTCAATATTTTCAGGCAAAATATAATATGGAAGTGCATCAACGGTCGATGGAAGATTAAGAAGTCCTCTTTTTTCAGCCTCTTTAACCCATTCATCTGAATATCCATTGCCATCAAAAATTATTGCATGATGTTCTTCAATGGATTCTTTAACAATATTATGAACCTCTCCAATAAAGTCATCTGCCGTCTCAAGCTTATTCGCAAAAGCTTCGAGTTCGTCTGCCACAATGGTGTTCAAAATAATATTTGTACAGCCGATTGTATCGCTTGAACCAAGCATTCTGAACTCAAATTTATTACCTGTGAATGCAAAAGGCGATGTTCTGTTTCTATCTGTTGAATCCTTAGGGAATTCAGGAAGAGTGTTAACTCCAACCTTCATCGTCTCGCGGCGCACCTTGGTGTAATCACTATCATCCTTGATTGCATCAAGAACGTCAGTTAATTCACTACCAAGAAACATTGAGATAATTGCCGGTGGAGCCTCATGTGCCCCTAAGCGATGTTCATTCCCTGCATTTGCCGCAGAAATTCTCAGCAAGTCCTGATGCTTATGTACTGCACTTATAACTGCACAGAGGAAAACTAAAAATTGTGCGTTTTCATGAGGTGATTTTCCCGGTTCAAATAGGTTTTCCCCGGTGTTTGTTGTGAGCGACCAGTTATTATGTTTTCCGCTACCATTAATCCCTGCGAATGGCTTTTCATGAAGCAAACAGGTCATTCCATGTCTTGCCGCAATAATCTTCATCATTTCCATGGTCAGCTGATTATGGTCTGCTGCAATATTTGCAGTTGTGAAAATTGGAGCAAGCTCATGTTGTGCGGGAGCCGCTTCATTATGCTTTGTTTTAGCCAAAATTCCAAGCTTCCAAAGTTCTTCATCAAGCTCCTTCATAAACGCAGAAATTCTCGGCTTAAGCTGCCCGAAATAATGGTCCTCAAGTTCCTGACCTTTAGGTGCAGGCGTTCCAAAAAGTGTGCGCCCACAATATATTAAGTCTTTTCTCTTTTCAAACATTTCTTTGTCAATTAAAAAATATTCTTGTTCAGGGCCAACCGTCGGAACAACTCTTGTTACATCTGTTTTTCCAAAAAGTCTCAAAATTCTTACCGCTTGCTTGCTAACCGCTTGCATCGAGCGTAATAATGGAGTTTTTTTGTCTAGAGCCTCACCACCATATGAGCAAAAGGCTGTTGGTATGCAGAGTGTGCCGTCTTTGATAAAAGCATAAGAGGTAGGGTCCCATGCAGTATATCCGCGGGCCTCAAATGTTGCACGAAGTCCTCCCGATGGGAAAGAAGATGCATCCGGCTCACCTTTTATCAGCTCTTTGCCCGAAAATTCCATAATAATCCCTCCGTCTTTTGTCGGAGTAATAAAACTATCATGTTTTTCGGCAGTAATTCCGGTCATAGGTTGAAACCAATGTGTAAAATGCGTAGCACCCTTTTCAATTGCCCAATCCTTCATTGCACCCGCAATTATATTGGCAATTTCCGGCTTTAAGCTTTCACCATTATCAATTGTTTTCTTGAATTCTTTATATGTATCCTCCGAAAGCTTCTCTTTCATAACAGCCTCGTTAAACACCATAGTGCCAAAGATTTCAGGTATTTTACTCAATGTTTTTTCCCCCTATTACGGTAAATTAAGTTCAATAGCATCAAAGGTGCCGCAGGTTACCCCACAGCACCTTCGCCTATTCTAAAATTATACACAAAACATTAAAATTTGTCAATCTTTTTTAATAAAAAGCATTTATTCTCGGATATTCTTTTAAAGCGCTGCATAAAAATGATTGTAAATTAATTCTCTAAAATATAATGCTAGGAGTGTTAAAAGTGAAAAAAACTTTTGAGATTGTGTCTGTATATATAGGACTAATCATCGGCGCAGGCTTTGCATCAGGTAGAGAAATTTTTGAATATTTTAACATAGGCAGCAGGCATAACCTTATTGGAATTATTGTTGCTATTATCTTTTTTGCAATAATCGCATACATAACCATGTCTTCATCAAGAACATTGGGCGTTGACGATTTTGATAGTTTTATAACAGAAACAACAGGGGCATTTAGTCTTCCTGTCAAAATATTTATGTTGCTATATATGTTTTGTGGTTTTTTTATTATGCTGTCCGGGAGCGGCATATTAATTGCTAAAACCTTTTCTGTGGATTCAAGTTTTGGTATTGTGCTTTTGTCCTTCATTTGTTTTATAACTTTTTCTTTTGATATGAAAGGAATTATTGCCATCAACACCATCATGGTTCCAATTATGATTTTAGGAATTTCCTTTTTGTGTTTTTCTTCTATTTATACTGGCGTTCCAAGCTTTGCTCATTTTTCTGAAATAAAACGAAACCCTATAATTTCTGCAATTTGTTATGTTGGGTATAACACCATAACAGCAGGAGCTGTTCTCATTCCTTTATCAAAAAATGAAACACAACAACAATTAAAAAAAGCCACCCTCATCAGCAGTTTTATTTTGGGGTTTTTAATATTTATTGTTTGGAACACCTTAAACATCCATTATGATGCCATCTATGAAGCAGAAATGCCTCTACTGGAAATTGCATTTTTGCAAGGAAAATTATATGATAATATATATACTTTGGTTCTTTTTATGGCTCTCTGCACAACTGCTGTCTCGCATGGTTTTGGCATAATGTCCAAGTTTAAACCAAAATGCTTTTTTGATAGAACACTAATCGCCGCCGCACTCTGTCTTTTTGCTATGCCCTTTGCTAAAATAGGTTTTGCAAACTTAATTGCCAATTTATATGCGGCTTTTGGTATTGTTGGTGTCTTTTGGATGATATGGCTCATCATAAAATATTTGAAAATTTCAAACCATAATTGAAGGTTCTCGTTTTTTTGCTTTTCCCCATCAGCATGAGATAAAACATTCATTTTCGTATTGACATTTGGCAATAAATAGTATAAGATATAATATAGGTGCATATCATTTGGCATCATATGAATGTTTTTCTGTTTAAAGAGCAACATAATAAATATAACAAGGTAAGGTGGTTAAGTTATGTTTGGACAGGATATAGGAATAGATTTAGGAACAGCTTCTGTTTTGGTGTATATAAAAGGCAAGGGCATCGTTGCTAAGGAACCCGCTGTTGTTGCTGTAGACAAAAACACCAACAAACTTTACGCGGTTGGTGAGGAAGCTCAAAGAATGCTCGGAAGAACTCCGGGAAATATTGTCGCAATCAGACCTCTCCGTGATGGCGTTATTTCGGATTATAACACAACCGAAAGAATGATTAAGTATTTTTTGAATAAGGTTACAAAGCGCAGTATTTTCAAGCCCAGAGTTATCATCTGCGTTCCAAGCGGTGTTACCGAGGTTGAGGAACGTGCCGTTATTGATGCAGGTATTCAGGCAGGTGCAAGCAAAGTTCACCTCATTGAAGAACCTTTAGCTGCTGCTATCGGCGTTGGAATAGACATTTCTCAGCCATATGGTTCTATGATTGTTGACATGGGCGGTGGAACAAGTGACGTTGCTGTAATCTCTCTTGGCGGTATTGTAACCAGCGAATCAATAAAGGTTGCAGGCGATAAATTTAATGAAGCTATTGTTAGATTTGTTAGAAAAAAATATAATATCTTAATTGGCGAACGCACAGCAGAAGATTTAAAAATACAAATTGGTTGTGTTTATAGACGCGATGAAAATCTCACCATGGACATCCGCGGTAGAAGCCTTGTTTCAGGATTACCGAAGACCATCACATTAACATCAGACGAAATGCTTGACGCACTCTCTGAAACCTCTGCAAGCATTGTTGATGCCGTTAAGTCTGTTCTCGAACAAACACCACCTGAGTTAATTGGTGATATCAGTGCGCGTGGCATTGTTTTAACTGGTGGCGGCTCACTTATCTATGGAATGGACAAGCTCATAGAAAGCGAAACCGGAATAAGAACTGTTATTGCAGATGATGCTATCTCTTGTGTAGCACTTGGAACCGGCAAAGCTCTTGATAATATCTCTATTTTGCAGAGCTATAATCCTACAATTCGCAGAAAATAAAAATTATTCTTTAAGAACTTTAAATGACGCTTGTGAGCGTTTTTGCGAAGCACTCAAAAGCGTCATTTTATCATTTTTTGATTTTGAATAAATTTGTGGAAATTCGATTAT
>JAZNGL010000065.1:0-12387 GCA_045576435.1 Clostridia bacterium | reverse complement strand
ATTGGTCCGTCGTTGGTTGGATTTGTGTCATCAGCGTTTGATGATGAATTGAGAATAGGAATTTTAGCGGCGGTTATTTTTCCGATAAATTTGTTTTTGGGGACAGCCGTTATTGGAAAAACATTAAAAAGATATAAAATTTGAGGCTATGAATTTGTTTCATAGCCTCAATTTTTATTTATCAGGTTCAAATATTTTTTCTATTCTGTCACCATCAATATTAACATTGTTATAAACAAGCTTTAAATAATTCTGAACGGTGTCATAATAAGGAGTTTTGTCAGAATATTTAAAGGAATTACCGTTCTTGTCGTAGTATGCGTCTAGAGCGGTGATGATGGGAACGTCTTTTTGCATCCTGAGCATATAGCTATAATATTCTGAAAGAGGTGCATCTGCAAGGTGCAAAAGATTTGGAACGATATATGGCATGCTGGTGTTTTTAATATCCGTGTTTTTCATTTCGAAATTTGACCATATAATATAGGGCGTTGAACGCAATTTTAAAACAACATCATTGTCTGATATATCAACAAGCTCAGGAGCAAATGCGGGAGCATGGTCACCCAGCATACAGATAATTGTGGGGCGGTCTGATTTTGAGAAATAGTCCGTTAAATATTTGAAGGCGTTGTCTGAAAGCTGCATACAGGATAAAAATTCATCAATGTCGTCTGTATAGTCACCAAAATCAGTTGAAGACTTAACTGTGTCAAGCGATGAATCGTTAAGTTCCCATCCACCGTGGTTTTGAATTGTCAAGAGATACATGAATCTTGGTGAAGCTCCCATGCTTTCATAGTCTTCGAGTAGCTTATCATAACAGAATTTATCTGTTGCATAGCTTCGGGTTCCATATTTTTCTGTCTTTCCAAAGGAATCGTTAAATAATACATTTTCAAAGCCCAGTTCGGGATAAACAATTCCTCGCGAATAGTTAAGAGACTCTGCACAATGCGCTCCCCATGTGCTATATCCAAGCGATTTAAGATAGCTAACAATGCTGTTTGAATTTTTGAAATCAAGATAATTGAAAGGTGTTATTCCGGGCATAAGCTGAAGAGAGTTGCTTGTTAGCAGCTCATATTCGCTCTTATTGGTTCCGCCGCCTGTGCCTGCAACAACAACTCTGCCCTTGATTGAATTTTCAAGATTATCAATGAACGGCATAATTTCAACATCAGTTTCTATATCCAATATATCTCGTAAATCATAGAAGGTTTCGTTCAAAATTAAAATAATATCAGGCGTATTTTTTTCTGTTGGGATTACTTTTCGCATCTGCTCGGTATCTTTAAGACTGTCTGCTGAATAATTCTCGGGCATATTAACCATGTTGATTGAATTTTGCAAGACTTCAATTGAACTTGCAGCATATCCGTAAGTGTGATATGAATCCTGCCATGACCATACAAAAGTATTGCGTGGTTTAATAGAATTATCACTTAAATATACTGAATTTGTGAATAACACGCAAAAGAGTAAAAGACAAATATTTTTAATGGCAATATTTTTTAATTTACGTATTCTTCCCTTTTCGCGAAAATAAATAACAATTGTAATAAGAATACTCAGAATAAAAAAGATGAGGATTGCAACGACAAAAAAACTCATTGGGAAATTATAGCCATCAATAACAGAAAGTGTGGTTCCAATGTTGTGAATATCTTGTGTTGATATTGGTTGGTTCCGGTAGAGTATGGTATAATAATTTGCTATGCTCAGGGTTGTGAGCAAAATTTCTGAAATTAACGAAGAAATCCACCACTTTTGGAAAATCAGATATATCGCAGCCTGGATAACAAAAACGGTTAGAATGTTGATAAGAGTATATAAAAATCCATTCATGAACGGATTTTTATTACCCAATTCCAAACAATAATAAATCAATGTTGAGTTTAAAAGAACATAAAGAAGAGTAATAAATCCGTGCTTTTTATTTAGCAACCATGATTTAAGTTTATGTAAAAGATTTTTCATATGTTTTCTCCTAAAAAAATTATCGATATTAATTATGATAACATAAACTTGATAAAAAATCTACAAAAAGTTAAACAAAATGTATGTTTGACAATAAAAATCAAAGATGATATAATATTTTATGTGTTAATAAGTAGAGTCTGAGGGGATAAAAATGCTGAAATATTTAAGAAAATATTGGTATTGGTGTTTGCTTGCACCGATTTTTATGCTTGGTGAAATTGTTGTTGACTTAATTCAGCCGGACATGATGGCGGATATTGTTGACCTTGGTGTTTTGGGCGGAAATATGGAAGTTATAATAACCGTTGGTTCCAAAATGATAATTTTGGTTGCATTTGGTGGAATTTGTGGAATATTAAGCGGCGTTTTTGCAAACCTTGCCTCGCAAAAATTTGGTAATGATTTGCGAAAGGATGTTTTTAAAAAAATAATGAGCCTTTCATTTCAACAAACGGATAAAATATCAACCGGCTCATTGATAACGCGTCTAACAAATGATGTAACTCAGGTGCAACACATGGTGATGATGTCGGTGCGCTCGGTTATAAGATGTTCAACAATGTTTTTGGGCGGCATATATATGCTATATTTACAATCGCCAAAGTTCGCGGTTGTTGCAACATGTGGGTTGCCGATTGTTCTTTGCTTTGTGACATTTTTCATAAAAAAAGCATATCCACTTTTCAGAATTGTTCAGAAAAAACTTGACGGAATCAATAATGTTATGCAAGAAACCGTAGCAGGTGCACGAGTTGTTAAAGCATATGTTAAAGAAGATTATGAAATGGCGCGCTTTGATGCGGCAAACGGTGAACTATGCAGCATTAATTTAAAAGTTCAGACGTTGCTGGCGTTTATGAGTCCTTGCATGAACATTGTTTTGAACTCGTGTGTTGTTGCAATTATATATATTGGCGGAATAAACGTAAAGGGTGGTGGCAACACAACAACCGGTGAAATAATGGCGGCAATAACATATATTGCACAGATTTTGCATGGATTAATGTTCATGACAAACATCTTTCAAATGTTCACAAGAGCGGGTGCATCAGTCACAAGAATTCGTGAAGTGCTTGACTGTGAAGATATAATTAAAGATGGCGAAATTAATAAGACATCTGAAAATGGTGGAGAAATTGAATTTAAAAATGTTAGTTTTTCATATCCGGAGTCGTCAGGAAGAGAAATTTTCAAGAATATTTCATTTAAAATAAATAAAGGTGAAACATTAGCTATTATAGGAGCAACAGGAAGCGGAAAAACATCGTTGGTTAACTTGATACCAAGATTTTACGATGTGACAGAGGGCGAAGTTTTAGTTGATAATGTGAATGTTAAAGAATATGGTTTAGAAGAGTTGAGAAATAAAATTGCGTTTGTTTTGCAAAAATCGGAACTATATTCAAGAACAATTGAGGCTAATATCCGTTGGGGAAAAGAAGGCTCAACTCCATGGGAAATAAAACATGCAGCCGAGGTTGCGCAGGCGGATGATTTTATTTGTGGAATGAAAAATGGTTATTATACCCAGGTTACGGAGGGCGGACACTCGCTTTCAGGTGGTCAAAAACAACGTGTGGCATTGTCGCGCGCGGTACTTAAAGATGCTGAAATTCTTATATTTGATGATGCAACAAGTGCACTTGATTTAAAAACAGAGGCAAGGCTTTATTCTGCACTCAAAAAAGAAAGACCTGATGCAACAAAAATAATTGTCGCACAAAGAATTGCATCAATTAGGGATGCTAATTACATAGCCGTGCTTGAAGATGGGGAAATAACTGCTTTTGGAAACCATAATGAGCTTTTAGAAATATCAGAAACTTATCGCGATATATATAATTCTCAGCTTAAGGAAGGAGGAGACACCAATGAATGAACACACGTCCAAATCCAAAGAAAAACTTCCGATAGGCTTTGAGAACCATTCCGATGAGAATGTGACATTTGGCAAAAAAACTTATGAGCAACCTAAAAATGTGTTACATGTTGGATTCGGTCGTCGTGGTGGAGGCCCTCATAGAATGGCAAGAGCCGTTGAAAAACCATATGATGCAAAAAAAACTATTTTGAAATTACTTCAATATTTTGCAAGCTTCAAAAAATTATTAATACTTTTGCTGCTTGCGGTTATGTCGGTTACAATTGCATCTTTGATTGCACCTTTACTTCAGGGAAAAGCGATTGACTCAATTGCTCAACATAATTGGGGCTTGCTTTCTAAACTTTTGATAGCGTTAATGATCACATATGTTTTTAACATTGTTTGCAATCTTTCGCAAACATTGATTTCGGCGCGGCTTAGCCAAAGCATTGTGAAATTAATGAGACATGACCTTTTTAAGAAAATCGATAACTTGTCGATTGCCTATCTTGACACTCATTCAAACGGTGATATAATGAGCCGCATGACAAACGATGTTGAAAACATATCAACCACCGTTTCTCAAAGTCTGGGCTCGCTCATTTCCGGAGTATTAACAATAATAGGAACTGTCACAATAATGATTGGTTATTGTTGGCAGTTAACACTCATCACTCTGGTGACAACAGTTCTGACGGTTGTTGTAACCAAGAAAATGTCAAAAATAATGAGAAAAATATATCGCAGACGTTCAGAGATTCTTGGTATGTTGAACGGACATTCTGAGGAAATGATAACGGGATATAAGTCGGTTGCTGCGTATAACAAACAAAAAGATGTTATGCAGGAATTTAACGAGATGTCCGAGGAACTCATGAGAGTTGGAACACGTGCCGATATTCTTGGTGGCTCAATGGGGCCGATTATGAACTGCATTTCAAATGTCAATTTTGTAATTGTGGCAGCGTTTGGCGGATATTTTGCGGTTAAGGGATTAATCACAGTTGGTGTGATTTCGGCGTTTATAATTTATGCTAAACAATTTTCGCGGCCAATAAACGAAATTGCTCAGCTTTATGCATCAGTGCAAACTGCGGTTGCGGGTGCAGAACGTGTTTTTGAGTTGATTGATCAACCGGACGAAGATAATAGCGGTGATGTTGTGCCTGATGACATAAAAGGTGAGATATCCTTTAGAAATGTGAATTTTTCATATAATTCCGAAAAACAAGTTCTTTTTGATTTCAATCTGGATGTTAAACCCGGTCAAAAAATTGCTCTGGTTGGAGCAACGGGAAGCGGAAAAACAACGGTTGTTAATCTTTTAATGAGATTTTATGACGTTGATTCAGGCGAAATATTAATAGATGGAATTAACATAAAAGATATGGTTCGAAGTGAACTCCGAAAAAATGTTGCTATTGTTTTGCAAGATACAGTTTTATTTTCGGATTCCATTGAAAAGAATATCAAATATGCAAATGCTGATGCTTCTGATGAAGAAATGTATAGAGCGGCAGAAATGAGCAACTCTGCAACCTTTATTGAGACTCTTCCTGAAAAATATAAGACATATCTTAAGCATGCCGGAGAGGGACTTTCACAAGGACAACGTCAATTGCTCGCGATTGCAAGAGCTGTTCTTGCAGACCCTAAAATATTAATTCTTGATGAGGCGACATCTTCTGTTGATACAAGAACAGAGCGCAATATTCAGGATGCAATGGTCAATCTGATGAAGAACCGAACAAGTTTGATTATTGCACACAGACTTTCAACAATCAGAGATGCCGATAAAATTGTGGTTATGGATGAAGGCAGAGTGGTTGAAATAGGAAATCATGTGGAACTCCTGGCGAAAAAAGGATATTATTATAATCTTTATATGACGCAGTTTGAAGGTAATCAAACATAAGGTGGTGAGGCATAAATGAAAATAATTGCCAGAATACACAACGAGTATAAAGAAAAATTTGGAATTCCGCGACAAAGCGGCCTTGTGTCGGAAATGGAATCATATATTGTTTTTGAGCCGGACTATCGTAGCGAAAATGCTTTGAGAGGTATTGATGAATTTTCACATTTGTGGCTCATATGGCAGTTTTCTGAGACGAAAGATAAAGAATGGCATCCAACGGTAAGACCTCCAAGACTTGGAGGGAACAAAAGGATGGGAGTTTTTGCAACGCGCTCCCCATTCCGACCAAATCCAATAGGCCTTTCCTCTGTTAAATTGATTGATGTGAAAAAAACGAAACAACATGGGATGATTCTGATTGTTTCAGGCGCAGATATTATGGATAACACACCAATTTATGATATTAAGCCTTATATTTCTTATACTGATTCTCATCCCGATGCAGTGTGCGGATTTGCGGATGAAGTCAAAGGCTATTCAGTTGAGGTTGAGTGCAAAGAGGAGATAATTTGTATTATTCCCGAAGAAAAACGGCAAGCATTGTTCAAAATGCTAAGAAATGACCCCAGACCTGCATATCAAAATAGTGACAAGCGTATTTATACTATGAAATTTTCAGAATATGAAGTGAAATTTCAGGTGCATGAGAGTGTTTTAGAGATTATTGAAATAAAATAACGATAATTTAAAATCTGCAGACAAATTTGTCTGCAGATTTTTTATTTACAAAACACAGTATATTGTGTTTTGTAAAGACTATAACAACAAGAAGTTGCGAATGTTAAATTTTGGTTACAAAAAAATTACAATTTCAAAAAATTTTTTTAAAAAAAGTATTGCCAAATACAAAAAACTGTAGTAGAATATAAGAAAGTGGAACGAAGTGGAGTAAATACCCATAAAGTGGTATAAAAACTATTTTTGGGAAAACTCTTTAAAATACGCACAGGAGATGAAAAAAAGTGCTGATAGGTGAGTATTATCACAATCTTGATACAAAAGGCCGTGTTAGCATCCCCTCAAGATTCAGAGATGACTTGGGTGGGACTTTTGTGTTGTCCAAAGGGTTGAATGATTGTCTCTATGCTTATTCTGTTAGTGAATGGGCAAAATTCGAGGAAGAATTATTGGCACTTCGTGGCGCAGATGGATTGAGAGTTCGCAGATTTTTTTCGAGTGGTGCAGCTGAGTGCGAGATAGATGCTCAGGGAAGAGTTGTTTTGCCACCGTTGTTCAGAAATTATGCGGGTTTAAAAAAGGAAGTAGTTATAATTGGCTTAACAAATCGTGCTGAAATCTGGGATAAAGAAAAATGGGATGCTTATATGACGGATTCGTCTTTTGGCAGTGAAGAGATTGCCAAATCTATGGAAAGGTTGGGCATGTGATGAATGATTTCAAGCATATATCGGTTTTGCTTGAAGAAAGTGTGGATTTGCTTGATGTGAAGCAAAATGGCATTTATGTGGACGGAACTTTAGGTGGTGGCGGACACTCGGAGTTGATTTGCTCAAAACTTTCAGAGAAAGCAATGCTTGTTGGTATTGACAGAGATAACGTTGCAATAGCTGCGGCATCTGCGAGATTAAATAAATATGGCAAAATGGTGAAGATTGTTCATGAAAATTTTGCAAATGTAAAGAAAGTATTAAAAGAGCTGAATATAGACGGCATTGATGGTGCAATTCTTGATTTGGGAGTTTCATCACCGCAATTGGATGTGGCTGAGAGAGGATTCAGCTACAACATGGATGCAAAACTTGATATGCGAATGAACAGAGATGATTCGTTAAGTGCTTATGAGGTTGTGAACGAATATTCTGAAGAAGCACTAAGCCGGATAATTTTCGAATATGGTGAGGAAAGATTTGCGAGGCAGATTGCGCGGAATATAGTTGCCAACAGAAAAGAAACGCCAATAGAAACAACTTTTCAATTGAGCGATGTGATTAAAAGTGCTGTGCCTGCTAAAATGAGGTTTGCGGACAAGCATCCGGCAAAGAGAACGTTTCAGGCGATAAGAATTGAAGTCAATAACGAGTTGGGAATATTAGAACAAGCGATATATGATTTTATTGATGTTTTAAAGCCGGGTGGTGTGCTTTCGATTATAACATTCCATTCACTTGAAGACAGAATAGTTAAACAAGCATTTTCAAAGAAAGCGTCAGGGTGTGAATGCCCAAAGGATTTCCCGATATGTGTGTGCAACAAGGTGCCGATTGTTGAAATAGTAAATCGAAAACCTATTATATCGGGCAATGAAGAACTTGAAAAGAACATGCGTGCACATAGCGCAAAACTGCGAGCAGTTAAAAAGATTTAGTTAAAAAAATATTTCGTTGGTTCGTGGACGGAATATAATTCAAATTTACGAACAGAAAGGCGGAGGAAATTATGGCAAACATGTACGGTTACAACACAAGCAATGCATATAAGCTTGAAGTGGATAGCAGACGTACAGAACATGCACATAACAAAAACATAGAAGTGTTGCGTGAGCAACAACGAAAAATGGCGGCTCGGAAACAAAAATTAGCAGCTAAACGTCGTACTATGCTTGTTAGAGTTGGCATTTGTTTTGCCATAGCTTTTATTATTGTTGGAAGATATGTATCAATAAATGAGGCTAACACAAAAATTTCCGAGCTTAAGAAAGAATATAATAATATTGTTGCTACTAATCAGGATATACAAGCTAAGATTGATAAATCGATAGACCTTAAAAAACTGCAAATGATTGCAAATGAAAAGTTTGGAATGGTGCGACCTGAAAGATATCAGATGTTTTATATTGACATGAATCTTGCAGATTATGCAGAGAATGTTGCGAAGGAAAAAACAGAAGATGACAAAGAAAAGGTAGCGGTTATGGGAGTCCCTGGAACTATCATAAGTGCAATGAAAATATTTAAATAATGACGATTTAATAAAAAGGCAATTCATATATTTGGTATATTTTGCGTGTGGTATTAAATATAAATTAAAATAAGCTCTTTTTAAAATATATGAATTAATTCAGTCGTGGTTAGGAGGATATTTGAGGTGCGCAATGAGAAAAGCACAATTAAACAAAAAAAGAGAATTGCACTGCTACTTGCAGCTGCGATTTTCTGTTTTTGTTTGCTTGTGATAAGAACAGCATGGTTGCAAATTGTCAGGGGTGAGGAGCTTTCAACTGCAGCTCGTGAACAACAAACAAGTGATAATATCATAACGCCGAAACGTGGTTTGATTTATGATAGAAACATGAAAATTCTTGCCAATAATCTGAGCGTTGAAACAATAAGCATTTCACCTAAGAATGTTCGTCAAAACTTAAAGCAAACACCGGAGCAAATTTCAAAGAGATTAGCAGAAATGCTTGATTTGGATGAAAAGCAGGTTTTAGATAAAATAAATAAAAAATCCAGCTTTGAATATATTAAAAAAAAGGTGGAAAAAGACCAAGCGGATGCCGTGAGAGCATATGTTGATGAATATAGGCTTGATGGCATAAGGTTTTCTGAGGATACAAAAAGATATTATCCATATAGCAACTTTGCATCACAGGTTATAGGCTTTGTTGGAAACGATAATCAAGGTCTTGAAGGAATTGAAAGTGTTTATGACGAAGAGTTAAAGGGTGTTCCCGGGCGTATTGTTTCGGCAAATAAAGCAGCAGGACTTGAACTCCCTGATAATTATGAGAGTTATTATGAAGCACAAGAAGGCAAAGGCGTTGTTTTAACGATAGACGAAACGATTCAGCATTTTGTTGAGAAACATCTTGAAAATGCGAGGATTGAAAACAAGCTTGAAGAGGGCGCAGCGGCAATTGTTATGAACGCTAAAACGGGTGAAATCCTGGCGATGGCAACAAAACCCGACTACGACCTGAATCAGCCGTTTGCTGTGACAAGTGCAGTTGAAGAAAAATATCCGGATATAAAAAAAGAGCTTGATGCTCTTGACGGCATAGAATATAATGAAAAATTGACTCAGTCGACACAGTTTTTGAGACGTAATAAGGCTGTTGTTGATTCATATGAACCAGGTTCAACCTTCAAAATTGCAGTAGCTTCAATGGCTTTGGAGGAGAACGTGGTTGGTTTGAATGACCATTTTTATTGTGGCGGGTCCATAAAGGTTGCAGACAGAAGAATAAGTTGTGCAAACAGAAATGGACACGGTGCAGAGACTTTTGTGCAGGGTGTTCAGAATTCGTGCAACCCTGTTTTTATTGAGGTTGGAGGAAGAGTTGGTAAGGAAAACTTTTTAAGATATGTTAAAGGTTTTGGGTTCAGAGATAAAACAGGCATTGAATTGCCGGGTGAAACGAATGGCATTTTTCATGATATTGGAAACTTTAAAGAGATAGACCTTGCAACATCATCTTTCGGACAGAGCTTTAATGTGACGCCTCTCCAAATGATTACAATGGTTTCAGCAGTTGCAAATGGTGGAAAACTCATGAAACCACATTTGGTTAAAGGATTAGTTGATAGTGAACAAAATTTAATTGTGGAATATAAACCACAGATGGTTAGACAGGTTATATCAGAAGAAACAAGCAGAACAATGTGCGAAATTCTTGAATCTGTTGTTTCTGTTGGCGGAGGTAAGAATGCATATCTCGCCGGATATCGTATTGCGGGCAAAACAGGAACTTCTGAGAAACAACCAAGAGGAAATGGAAAGTATGTAGCATCTTTTGTGGGATTTGCTCCTGCGGATGACCCTGAAATTGTGTGCTTGGTTATTTTGGATCAACCGCCTGTTGGTGCAGTATATTATGGTGGTTTGATTGCTGCTCCGGTTGTTAAGAATATCCTTGAGGAGAGTTTGCAATATTTAGGTGTTGAGCCTGAATATACTCAAGAGGAACTTGCTTTGATAGATATAACTGTTCCTGATATAACAGGAAAAACTAAAGCTGAGGCAGAAAAAATGCTAAGAGCGGTTGGCGTGAATATTAGCATTAAGGGTAGCGGAGATATTGTTATAGACCAGGTTCCAAAGGCATATTCAAAGCTCGCCAAGAATTCAAAGGTTGTTGCATATACTGAAGGCGAAGAGAGCACTAAGAGTGTTGTAATTCCAGATGTTATAGGCTGCACGGCTTCGGAAGCAAATAAAGGAATTGTTAATGCAGGCCTTAATGTAAGAATAAAAGGACTTTCAAGCTCCGGAGGATTGGCAATATGCTCTGAACAATCACCGGTTGCAGGGACGGTTGTTGAACCTGGAACAGTTGTGACACTTGGATTTAAATATTCAGAGGTCAGAGATTAGCAACTATTTTATATGAACATGTCTAGCGGTGGAAAACGGAGGGACTATAGATGATTTTATCTGAATTGCTTAAGGATGTTGAAATTATTGAAAGTCAGGGTAATATAAGCGTAAAAATTTCAGGCATTGCCTTTAATTCAAAAGAAGTAAAGCCGGGTTATGTTTTTATTTGTATTGAGGGCTTTAAAACAGATGGACACACTTTTGCGGCACAGGCGTTGGAACGTGGCGCAGTTGCAATTATAGCACAGAAAAAAATTGAGGACACTGCGGCAACAACAATAATTGTTAAAAACACGAGGTTGGCGCTGGCTAAGATGGCAGCAGCATACTATGACTACCCACATAAGAAGTTTAAATTAATAGGTATAACGGGAACGAATGGTAAAACGACGTCAACTTATCTTATTAAATCAATATTAGAAAATCAGAATATGAAAGTTGGTTTGATTGGAACAAATCAGAACATGATAGCGGATGAAGTCATTCCATCTCATCACACAACACCGGATTCTTTGGAATTGATGGAACTGTTTTCGAAGATGGCAGAGGAAAAGGTTGATGTGGTTGTTATGGAGGTTTCTTCACATTCATTAGCTCTTGATAGAGTGGCTGCATGTGAATTTGATGTTTCTGCTTTTACCAATGTCACACAAGACCATCTGGATTTTCATGAAACAATGGAAAATTATATTAATGCAAAGGCGCTTTTGTTTGAAAAGTGTTCTGTTGCAGTTCTTAATGTTGACGACTCTGCATTTGATAGCTTTTTTGAAAGCTGCAAATGTGATAAATTAACCTATGGAGTTGAAAAAGCATCGGATTTTTCGGCACAGAATATTATTTATAAGTCGAATGGCGTTGAGTTTGATGTTTCGTTTAAAAATGAGATAAAACATGCGGAACTTGCTATTCCAGGACAGTTTTCGGTATATAATGCATTGACGGCTATGAGCTGCTGCGTTGCTTTGGGAATGAGTCTTGAAAGTGTTGTTGAAGGATTGAAAACTGCAAGCGGTGTTAAGGGAAGAATTGAAGTTGTTAAAACAAACACCGATTATACTGTGATTATTGATTACGCTCATACACCGGATGGACTTCTGAACATTTTAAATACCATACGGGGCTTTGCTAAGGGCAGAATCGTTACTTTGTTTGGTTGTGGTGGCGACAGAGACAAAACAAAAAGACCTAAAATGGGCAAAATAGCAGGTGAACTTTCGGATTTTTGTATTGTTACAAGTGATAATCCCCGAACAGAAGAGCCGTCTGCAATAATTGAAGATATAATTGAGGGAATTTCAAAAACAAAGTGTGAATATGTTATAGTTGAAAATAGATTTGAGGC
>JAZNGL010000064.1:0-28105 GCA_045576435.1 Clostridia bacterium | reverse complement strand
TCCGCAGGTTGCCTATGTGCATATATCCTGTTGGACTTGGCGCAAATCTTGTTCTTATTTCTTTGTTTCCCATTATAAAATACCTCTCAAAATATACAAATTTGGGTTGTTTAAAGTTGTTTAACGGAACCCATAAACCGATTATTTACTGTTTTAATATTCCTATGTACGAAAGATTTCTATATTTTTCATCAAAATCAAGTCCATAACCAATAACAAATTCATCAGGGATTTCAAAGCCCAGATAATCAATTTCCACTTCACATTCGCGACGACTTGGTTTGCTCAAACAAGCACAAAGCTTCAAGCTTTTCGGCTTTCTTTCATCCAAAAGTTTTAAAACCTCACGCATAGTGAATCCGCTATCAATAATATCCTCAACAATAAGCACGTTTTCACCCTTGATATCTTTTTCAATATCTGTTGTAATTTTAACCGCGCCACTTGTTTTAGTCCCACTTCCATAGCTCGATGCCTTAATGAAATGAACCTCTGTTTCCATTGTTAGTTTTCTGATTAAATCGCTCAAAAACATGAATGAGCCTTTCAAAACTCCCACAACAAGAAGCTTTTCACCTTTATAATCATTATTAATTCTTTCTGCAAGCCTTTCAAGCATTTCTTCAATTTCTTGTTCATTTATCATTACTTCATGATTTTTCAACTGTTCCATAAACTAACACTAAAGCCCTCTCTGTTTCATTATTTATCTTATATTTTTCGCTCACTCTGTCACCAACAATTGCAACTACCTCGCTACCCGTACAAAGAAGCGGTATTTTATCCCTATCCTTTTTAGGTATCTTCTTGTCAATCAGGATGTTTTTAACCTTTTTCATTCGTCCATCCTTAAACCACACAATTTTATCCCCGCTACGTCGGTTACGCAAAAACAAAGTTTCACCACCGAGTGCATCAAAATCCAACATCGTCTCATTTATTTTGGGTTTATATTCTTTCGGATTTTCAAGTTTCAATGAAATATTTTTACCCAAAGCATCAATCCAATAGCTGTTATCAACAGAAACCTCTGTGAAAAATGCACCATCTTTCAAAACCTCGGTATTTTTTTCCTCAATCTCATTTTCAAAAGCAAGCCAGCCATATCTAACTTCAACCCGCAAACCTTTGGGTAAATCAACAGCTGCACCTGTTTGTCTTTTTAACAATCCAAAAACATCATCAATATGTTTCCGTTCAAGTTTCAAGTCTTTAACAACCTCTGCCGCTGCAAGCCTTATAACTCTGGTTGCAATAGATTTTTGAAGCATTTGAAGTGATTCTATGTGCAAAACAACAGGCTTACGACTTTGCATCGGATTTCCTAATCGTTCATAAAGTCGCTCTGCATATCCGTTTAAAAATTCCGCATCTGCTGATGCATTTTCAGAAAGCCTTGCAAGGCTTTCAACAACATCGACATTAAATTCTTGTTCCAAAAACGGTAAAAGCTTGTTTCGTATTCTGTTTCGTGTATATTCATTATCCTTATTTGTTGCATCCGTACAAAACTCAAGTGAATTTTCTTCACAATATTTTTCAATTTCAACACGAGTAACATCAAGCAATGGTCTTATAACACCATCCTCACGCACATGCGGTATGCCGCCAAGACCATCAATTCCTGTTCCTCTGATTATTCTCATCAGAAGCGTTTCCGCATTATCATTTTTGTTATGCGCCGTTGCAACCTTATTTATTTTTTCATCTTCACAAAGTTCTTTAAAAAAGGCATACCTTGCTGTTCTTCCTGCCTCCTCAACTGTCATTCCAAGTTGTTTCGCAAGTGCATCAACATTTTCATGTTTTATAAAAATCTTAATACCTAAGCGTTCACACATTCCAATAACAAACTGTTCATCTCTGTTTGCCGCATCACCACGGAGTTCATGATTTAAATGCGCGCAAAACAAAGTAAAGCCCAGCTTGTCCTTTAGCAGATTAAGAATATATAGCATGCAAATTGAATCTGCTCCGCCAGAAACTGCGGCAAGAATTTTATCGCCTTTTTTTATCATGTTGTAGCCATATATCGTATTTAATACTTTTTGCAACATCGGCGCATTATTAGTCACGTGCTCCACTCCAATTTGAAAATTTAGTAAACTCACCAAGCCATGTTAAATGCTCAAAGCCTGTTTCACCATTTCTGTGTTTTGCAAAAATACACTTTGTTTTGTTTGGCTCTTCTGCTGCCTCATTATAATAGCCTTCTCTATATAAGAACATAACCATATCTGCATCCTGCTCAATTGAACCAGATTCTCTGAGGTCACTTAAAACAGGTTCCTTAACATCACGCTTTTCAACCGCACGGCTAAGCTGTGAAAGTGCAATAACTGGTATGTTTAAATCCTTTGCCAGAATTTTAAGATTTCTCGATATTTCAGCAATTTCCTGTTCACGACTCACGCCCTTACGATTTGAGCTCATGAGCTGTATATAGTCAATAACAACAAGGCCCAAATTTTTCTCCATCTTCAATTTTCTGCATCGCGCACCAATCTCAGAAACTGTAATTGTTGACGTGTCATCAATATAGATATTCGCACGGCTCAAAACCTCAACAGCTTCACCGATTTTTTCCCATTCTGAATCTTTTATGTCACCACGTTTCAAACTTTCAGAGCTTATCATCGCTTCACTTGCAAGCATACGATTCACCAACTGAATTCCCGGCATTTCAAGATTGAAAATTGCCACTGTTACGTTGCTATCTATTGCAGCATTCTGCGCAATATTAAGTGCAAAGCTGGTTTTACCCATACCCGGACGTGCTGCAATCAACACAAGCTCCGAACCATGCAATCCCGCTGTTTTCTTATCAACATCAATAAATCCTGTCGGAATTCCTGTAACAGTTTCCTTTTTCTCAGAAAGCTTTGCAAGATTTTCAACACTTTCATCCAAAAATCTTCTGATGTGAACCGGTCCTTTGCTTGAACGTTCCTGTGCCAGCTCCATTATTGATTGTTCTGCGCCACCTATAATAGTTTCAAGCTCATCATCACCACGATAACAGCTCTCAAGAACACCCTCAGAAAACTTAATCATCTTTCTGAGTCCCGATTTTTCTGCAACAATTTGTGCATAATGTTTTGCATTTCTAGTTGTTGGAACAAAATTCATGTTTTCCATAACAAAATTAAGTCCACCAACAGCTTCAAAACTTCCGCGAAGTGTTAGTTGCTCCTTTATGGTTACAATATCAATTGGCTTTCCAAGATTATAAAGCTCAACTATCGTATTAAATAATTCCCGATTTCTATCAATATAAAAGTCATCCGCCTTGCATATGCCTATTACATCGGGAATACATTGCATATCAAGAAGCATTGCGCCAAGCACAGATTGTTCAGCCTCTCGGCTATTCGGCATCGACCGCTCAAAAATTTGTTCAGCTTCCATTTCGTATTCCCTCCTCACATTTATACGCTTTTTTATTTTTCCTCTGTTACTTCAACCTTAAAGGTGCCTGTTATTTGTGTATATAAATGCACTTTAACATCCGTAACACCACAACTCTTTATGCCATCCTTTAAATCAATTTTTCTCTTATCAATATCGATATTATATTGTGCCTTAAGCGCTTCCGCAACATCTTTTGATGTGATTGAACCGAATAGTTTTCCTCCCGCTCCCGCTTTTGCTGTCATTTTAACGGTTATTTCTTTCATACGCTCAGCAATATTCCTTGCCTTTTCTTCTTCAACATTTCTATGATATTGCTCAGCGCCCTTTTTTCCTTCAAATTCATTAAGCGCCTGCTTGTTTGCTTCCTTAGCTAAACCCTTTGGAAAAAGAAAGTTTCTTGCATATCCATCACTTACATTAATTAAATCTCCCTTTTTTCCTTGTGATTTAACATCCTGGGTCAATATTACCTTCATTTCATTCAAATCCTTTCTGCTTTATTTGCTCTCATTTATTCACTGAGAACCTCATCAATTGCCATTTTTAGTTTTTCAGTTGCATCCTCAATTGAAACATTTTCAAGTTGAGCTCCTGCGATGGTTATGTGTCCGCCGCCACCAAGCTTTTCTAAAATAACCTGAACATTTATTGTTTCAAATGACCTTCCGCTAATCAGAACACGATCCCCTGTTTTTGCAAGAACAAACGATGCTTCAATGCCCGATATGTTAAGCAACTCATCTGCTGCCTGTGCCACAACTATCGAAAAATCAGGGCATTCCTCATAAAGATATGCAAATGCTATATTATCACGATAAACCTCTGCCTTGCTGATAATATCTGCTTTCTTGACATAACTTCTGAGCTCTGTTTTAAACAATCTCTTAACAGCCGCGGTGTCAACACCCATTCTGCGAAGATATGATGCCGCTTCAAAGGTTCTCACGCCTGTTTTAAAGGTGAATCCCTTTGTATCCATAAATATTCCTGCATATAACGCTTCTGCCTCTTGTGGAGTTAATCTATCATTATCCTGAAGATATTGAAGAATTTCTGTTATCATTTCACAAGTAGATGAGGCATATGGTTCATGATATGTCAAAACTGCATTTTCTATGAAATCCTCGCTTCTGCGATGATGGTCAATAAGCACAACATTGGTCGCGTATTGAAGAAGTTCAGGGCATTCAACCATCCCCGGTCTATGAACATCAACAACAACCACTAAAGCCTCACTATCAAAAATATTAAGAGCTTGCTCGCCCGTTATAAATGCATTTTCATAACCTGCAATTTTCCCGAACTCACCCAAAAGCTGCTTTGCATTGTTAGATTCGCTGTTTATCACTATGAAAGCATCGTGATTTCTGCTACGAACAGCCTTAAACAATCCAATTGCAGCACCAACACTGTCCATATCAGAATTTGTGTGTCCCATTATTATTACCTTGCTTGAATGGTCAACCAATTCACGCAACGCATGTGCAACAACTCTTGCTTTAACCTTAGTTCTCTTTTCAACCTCACGTGTTTTTGCACCAAAAAATGTGAAGTTGGACGAATCTTTTATAACAACCTGGTCTCCACCTCTACCAAGCGCCATATCTATTGCAAGTCTTGCGAATTTATCATTTTCCAAAATATCTTCGCCCATTTTCCCAACGCCTATGCTAAGTGTAACCGGTATTTTATTTTCATGATTTATGTTTCTTGCTTCCTCAAGTATTCCAAATTTATTTTCTGTGATTTTAGCAAAATTTTTGTTACTGAACTGAACAATAAACTTATCTCTCTCATATTTTCTTGAAACGCCACCGCCAAGCGCAACCCATGCATTAATTTTCTGCTCAATTTCGCCAAGCAATGTTCCGTGGTTTGAAACCGGAGTTTCTTTTAAAACCTCATCATAATTGTCTATAATTACAATACACTCAACAGTTTTTTCTTCTTCTCTGAGTCTTTGCATTTGAATTTCCTTGGTTTTATCTATGAAATAGATAACAATAAGGCTCATTCTGTTGCTATGTTTTCCTGTTTTCGCAACATTTCCCCAAACCTCATAATGACTTTCGCCTATTGTGAGATTAATATGCACACTTTCCTCGCCTTCAACAAGCTTTCCTACCTTAAGCTCAGGGATTAAGGCACGAACTGATTGTCCAAACAGCTCTCCTTCAGGCATTACCTCTTTGAACCAATCATTATACCATGTGATTTTCCCTGCTAAATCTGTGATAACTAATGGTGCGGGATAGTTAAGAAGAGAGCCCCGTGTGTTACTGTTAAGGCAAAAATCCAAATGCTCAACATATTTAACAAACTCGTCTTCGCTTTTCTGAATATGATAAAATTCGAATAAAATTACCCCAAAGGAAATTAGCAACTCCAAAATTGCTTCCGGACGCTTTTTTATAATCATAAACACACCCATTGCCAATAGCAATACCGAATATACGGCTAGCTTTATATAACGTCTTTTAGAATTAAAAAAGCTTATTGCCGCAGCGTTTTCACTTTTCATATGCGTCACCTCCACATCGCAATCTGTCTAAATATTGTCGTTTTCATATTCAAGACCTCTGAAATTATGTGTGCTATCAAACATTCCGACAATAACAAGACCAAATGGTATAATACTCATTAAAACTCCGCCAAACATAAATATGGCAAAATATATAGCAATACGTAAAACTCCCGATTTGATTTTTTTACTCAACATACTGTCAACCACCGACAGTCCGCAAATTCCAATGATTGTATATAATATGAAGACAGCATTTGCAAACACACCGCCAATTACTGTTTTTGTTCCAAGCAAAATATAAGCAATATATAATATAACCGCAACTGTGCTCATACTTCTTGGCGCTTTTAACATTGAAAAGCTCAAAAACTCAACATCTTTTACTTTTGTTCTTTTTAAAACAAAGGCACTAATAGCTATAATTATATATCCGATAATCATTGAACTTATCACTACAATAGATGGGAAATAAAGTCTGAAAACACTCACCAGGTTTTCAATCAAAGTTGTTGTCAAAACGTTCAAATCAACTCCCTCAGTCGCATTTTGAGGCATTTTCTCTGTGAAAATTTTCATTGCTTCCTTCATTTGTCCTGTGAATTCTGACATCATTTCTTCAATTCCATTGCCCGCCATAAATAAGTCAATAACAACAAGCTCTAAAATCCATGCCGCACAAACCATTCCACAAGTCGCAAAAAGAGTGATGAAAAATGGTGCTTTTTTCCCAAGAAAATATCCGGCAACTGCTCCCGGTAAAACCGACATCAACACTATGGAAAGTGCAGAAATCACACTTCCAATCATTAAAATTGAAATCACGAAAACTGCAAAGATTGCGGGAACAACCACCTTAAATCCATTTCTTGCAGCTAAGCAAGCCATGGGAACCGCACATGCAAAGGTACCAATCAATGAGAATAGCGGCACATACCATGTAAGCAGAACTAAAATAATGGTTAAAGCGACCATCATTGCCCCTTCTCTGAGTCCTCTTGTTTTATTTCTGTTCATATCTTAAGCCTCTTTCTGAGTTCACTCATATCACCGAAATCTTTTTCAATGGGATTATTTGATTCAATTGCCTTATCAAGCTTTGCGCCCATGCACGATAAAACATCATCATAATCCAATCCCAAACGTTTTGCTAACACAAATGCCACATTAATTATGTTTGCCGTATCATTTATCAACTTATTGTTGGTCTCGCTATCTGCCTCCGCATTGATATCCTCATACAAAACAGATATATTTTTTATTAATTCGGTTTTAAGTTGTTCAACTGTTTTTATGTTGCTGGCAATTTTTATTTCCTTCAACAAATTATATATCACGCCTTTCCGGCTCTGTGTGAGCCTTAAAAACCTCAACACTAATCCATTTTCAATATTGCATTTTATTATTATACCAAATATCCTAAATTTTTTCAACCATTAAATAGTAAAAAGTTATATAAAACTAATATTTTTATTTAATTTTTTTCAAAAAGCTTTATTAACATAAAAAAAGAGGATTTCTCCTCTTTTTTTATTATTTTATTTTATCTTTCCAAAAGACTCTCGCCCGTCATTTCTTCAGGCTTTTCAAGGCCCATCAAATCAAGCATCGTTGGCGCCAAATCCGCAAGTCTTCCCGCTCTTAATTTATTTCCATCTTCTGCACCCACTAAAACAAGTGGAACAACATTGGTTGTGTGAGCTGTGAAAGCACCCTTTGTGTCATAGTCAATCATCTGGTCAGCATTTCCGTGGTCAGCCGTAATAAGCGCCATGCCACCCATTTTGAGAATCGCATCAACTGTTCTTCCCAAACATTCATCAACTGTTTCAACCGCCTTAACTGCTGCTTCAAAAACGCCCGTGTGTCCAACCATATCACAGTTAGCAAAATTAAGAACTATAACGTCATATTCGCCGCTTTCAATTCTTTTAACAACCTCGTCACAAACCTCATATGCACTCATCTCAGGCTGCATATCATATGTTGCAACCTTTGGTGAATTTATCAATGCTCTATCTTCACCATCGCATACCGCTTCAACACCACCATTAAAGAAAAAGGTAACATGTGCATATTTTTCGGTTTCTGCAATTCTTAACTGTCTTAATCCTTTTTGGCTGATATATTCACCAAAAGTATTTGTTAATGTTTGAGGTTTGAACGCAATATGAACATTTGGCATTGCAGCGTCATATTGTGTCATACAAACATAATATGTTTTAAAGAACTTTCTTTCAAACCCGCAAAATTCTTCATCAACAATCGTTCTTGTTATTTCTCTTGCTCTGTCAGGTCTGAAATTAAAGAATATAACCGAATCATTTTCTGAAATAGTTCCAAGAGGTGCGCCATTTTCATCGGTTATAACGGTTGGAACAACAAATTCATCAGTCACGTCATTATTATATGACTTTTTAACCGCATTAACTGCCGAGGTGTTCTTCTCCCCTTCGCCTAAAACCATTGCTGAATATGCTTTTTCAACACGTTCCCAACGATTATCTCTATCCATTGCATAGTATCTGCCCATGACAGTTGCTATTTTTCCTGTTTCCATTGCACGCATTTTTTCAACAAGTGCTTCAACAAAATCTGCACCTGATGACGGCGGAACATCTCTTCCATCAAGGAAACAATGAACAAAAACCTTGTCAATTCCGTTTTTCTTTGCTAACTCAAGCAAACCATAAAGATGCTTATTGTGACTGTGAACACCACCATCTGACAAAAGACCCATCAAGTGAAGTGCAGAGTTGTTTTTCTTACAATTTTCAACCGCAGCCATAAGCTCTGCATTTTCAAAAAAATCTCCATCGTCAATTGATTTTGTTATTCTGGTTAGTTCCTGATAAACAATTCTTCCCGCTCCGATATTTGTGTGGCCTACCTCAGAATTACCCATCTGTCCCTCAGGAAGTCCAACATCCATGCCTGAAGCATGCACAATGGTGTTTGGATATTCTGCCATATATTTATCCATATTGGGTGTTTTTGCTTCGAATATTGCATTGCCCTCGTGGCGTTCATTAACTCCATAGCCATCCATTATTATTAAAGCATATGGTTTTTTACTCATGTTCAATCAACCCTTCTGCCCACATATTTACATTTAAACACCCTGTCTATGGGCAGACAAGGCGTTTATTTATTCCTTTGATTTTAGATTTATTTACCCTTTGCGGCTGCAACAATAACAGAAAAATCTTCCGCCTTAAGACTTGCACCACCAATCAGGCCACCATCAATGTTAGGCTTGCTTAAAAGTTCTTCAGCATTTGCAGCGTTCATGCTACCACCATATTGGATTCTGATTTTTTCAGAAACGCTACTACCATAAAGACCTTTTATTGTTTCACGAATTATTCCGCAAACCTCGTCTGCTTGTTCTGCTGTCGCCGTTTTACCTGTTCCAATTGCCCAAACAGGCTCATATGCAATAACAATGTTTTCAGCGTCTTTTCCATCAATTCCCAAAAATGCAATCTTAGTCTGACGACGAACTGTATCATCAGTAATACCCTGTTCACGCTCAGTTAAGCTTTCACCAACACAAACAATCGGCACAAGTCCGGCAGCAATTGCCGCAATAGTTCTCGCATTAACAGTTTCATCTGTTTCACCAAAATACTGACGTCTCTCTGAATGACCGATTATAACATATTTAACGCCGATTTCTTTAAGCATGTTGCCTGCAAGTTCGCCCGTATATGCACCGCTCTCCTTGAAATGAACATTCTGTGCACCAACACAAATATTGCTATTCTTAGCCGCATCAATCACGCCCGGAATGCAAACTGCAGTTGGGCAAACAACAACATCACACTCAGCGCCCACTACCTTTTCTTTTATTTCATTAACCAACGCAACTGCCTCACTTGGAGTTTTGTTCATTTTCCAGTTACCAGCAATAATTTTCTTTCTCATAAATTTATCCTCCATATTTTATCATATGCAACAAAATGAAAATCAGGCTTAAACCTGATTTTCATTTTAAGTTTCTTTTTATTTATCGCTAAGTGCTGCAACGCCCGGAAGAATTTTTCCTTCGAGGAATTCCAAAGATGCACCGCCACCTGTTGAGATATGTGACATCTTGTCACCCAAGCCTGCCTGATTCACAGCGGCAACACTATCTCCACCGCCAATAACTGTGGTTGCATCAATCTCAGCAAGAACCTCTGCAATAGCATTTGTGCCCTTAGCAAAGTTTGACATTTCAAAAACGCCCATCGGTCCGTTCCAAACAACCGTTTTTGCATCCTTGATAGCATTTGAGAACAATTCAATTGTAGCCGGTCCGATGTCAAGACCCTGCCAGCCCTTTTCAATTTCGCCTTCAGCAACTATCTTGCTTTCCGCATCATTGTCGAAAGCTTTTGCAACAACTGTATCGATTGGGAGAAGAAGCTTATCTCCAGCCTTTGCCATCATATCCTTTGCATAATCAATATAGTCAGCCTCAAGAAGTGAATCACCAACCTCCTGACCCTTAGCTGCCATAAAGGTATAAGCCATGCCGCCACCGATAATAAGCTTGTCAACCTTATTTAAAAGATTATCTATAACACTGATTTTGCTTGAAACCTTACTTCCGCCAAGGATTGCAACCAACGGACGAACAGGACTGTTAACTGCATTTCCAAGGAACTGAAGCTCTTTACCAACAAGATAACCTACAACAGACTCATCAACAAATTCTGTGATACCAACTGTTGAACAATGCGCTCTATGAGCTGTTCCAAAAGCATCATTTACAAAAATCTCTGCCAACGATGCAAGCTCACGGCTGAAATTCTCTTCGTTCTTTGTTTCTTCTTTTCTATATCTTGTGTTTTCAAGAAGAACAACGTCACCATCATTCATCTTTTCAACTGCTGCCTTTGCGTTATCACCAACAACACAATCATCAGCTGCAAAAACAACTTCTTTTCCCAAATGCTCACTTAAACGTTTAGCAACAGGCGCCAACGAAAGCTCCGGCTTCGGCTCACCCTTTGGCTTACCCATATGAGAACAAAGAATAACCTTTGCACCATCAGCAACAAGCTTTTTGATTGTTGGTAAAGCACCGATGATTCTTGTTTCATCTGTAATTTTTCCATCCTGAATCGGAACATTAAAATCGCAGCGCACAAGCACCTTTTTGCCTTTTGCTAAAATATCATCAACTGTTTTTTTATTCATTTCTGAACCCTCCGTAATTTATTTTTAATCTGCTAAATTCTATTTTACTTCATTTGGGAAAATTTATCAAGTATTTTTTGTTAAATTTTTCTCAAACATTGTATTTTTATCACAATTATCCTATTTTTTATATTATTTTTCCCTTTTTTGTATATTTTTAATCGAAGTATCAATAGTTTTATATAATTCTTCGGTGCTCATATCTCCCCGAACTGTAATTCTCGTAAAGCCATCAACACCATCAGACACACGATTTGCAAGATAGTCTGCACTGCTATCTGTGTTATTTACCAAAATCTGCATCTTGTATCCTGCATATTTTGCCATACGTGCAGTATTTTCACTATATCCTCCAAACGGATATGCAAATATAAAACAATTCTTTTCAATATTTTTTTCGATCAGATATTTTGAAAGCCTGAGTTCAACCTGTAGTTCAGCAACTGTGAGTTCAGACATATTTCTGTGAGTATGCGAATGAGAATATATATCAATTAAGCCACTGTTTTGCATTTCCCGAGCTTGCTCCCAACTAAAATGTGCTTCTGAAACAACGCCGTCCTCTGGAGTTTTTCCAACGGTTGAGGTTACAATAAAAATTGTTGCCGGTATTTTTAATTGTGTTAAAATCGGATATGCGATTTCATAATTGCTCAAATATCCATCATCAAAGGTTATTGCAATTGGTCTTTCAGGCAAAGCTTTGCCCTTTATAACATGTTCATACCAATCCTTAACTAAAATCGGAGTATATCCACGCTCAAGCAAAGCATTCATATGTTCCTCAAAAAGCTCTGCTGATATATCTGCTCCTTCGTTGCCTTCCACATAATCCGTTTCGATATTATGATACATAAGAACGGGCAAACAAACTTCATCTTGTTCTTCTGCAAAATAAATTTTTGTATTCAGCATCGTTAATAATATAACCAAAATAATTAAAAACAATCTGTATCGTCGTGTCATATTCGGTGCCTCCTTCTCAATTTCAATCCAGAATTTTAGGAATACTCTCTATAAATTCATCGTTATTATCCGTCCTTAAAAGCCATTGAATTATATTTTCAGTCACATCAACTGTGTTTTGATTGCTATATGCCTTTCTTATGCTCCAAACTGCTTCTAATTCCCTTTGGTCCATTAAAAGTTCTTCTTTTCTTGTTCCCGACTTTGCAATATCCACAGCAGGGAACACTCTTTTTTCCTGCAACCGTCTGTCCAGATGCACTTCCATATTGCCTGTGCCTTTGAATTCCTCAAATATTACATCATCCATTCGGCTACCTGTTTCTATTAATGCAGTTGCAAGTATGGTCAGGCTCCCACCCTCTTCAACATTTCTTGCTGCTCCAAAAAACCTCTTTGGTTTATAAAGCGCACCAGGGTCAAGTCCGCCTGAAAGAGTTCTGCCTGATGGCGTCACCGTCAGATTATACGCTCTTGCAAGTCTTGTGATACTATCCAATAATATCACCACATCCTGCTTATGTTCAACCAAACGTTTTGCACGTTCGAGAACAATTTCTGCAACCTTTGCATGATTTGACGGGTCCTCGTCAAAGGTAGAAAATATAACATCTCCATTTATACTTCTTTGCATATCTGTCACCTCTTCAGGTCGTTCATCAATCAACAAAACGATGAGGTGAACATCGGGGTTATTTGCAGTAATGCTATTTGCAATATTTTTAAGAAGTGTTGTTTTTCCCGCCTTTGGGGGTGCAACGATAACACCTCTTTGTCCCTTTCCAATTGGCGAAATCAAATCAATAAGTCTCATTGCAAAATCATTTTTACCTTTTTCAAGCTTTAATCGCTCGTTAGGATATATTGGCGTGAGGTCATCAAAAGCCTTTCTGTGTATTGCCACATCAACCTTGTCGCCATTAACAGTCTGCACATATAAAAGCGCCTGATATTTTTCTCCGTCACGTTGCATTCTCGTGTTTCCAACAATAAAATCTCCGGTTTTAAGATTAAATCGTCTTATCTGTTGCGAAGAAACATAAACATCATCGCTCCCCGTCTGATAATTGTTGCAACGCAAAAAACCATAGCCATCCGCCAGCACTTCAAGGACACCGCTCATGAGATTTGTGCGTCGAACAGGGTCAGAATATGGAATTTCCTCATCAGTTGTTTTTTGTTTCTCCAAGCCGTCTTTGTTTTCATTTAACTCTGACTCGTTTTCAAACTTTGCCCGATTTTCCTTAGCTTTTTTTATTAATAATTCAATGAGTTCATCTTTCTTGAGCTTTGCTATATTCTTTATATTATTTTTCTTTGCTATTTCCTGAAGTTCTTTCAATTTAAACTTTGCCAGTTCAAGAGTTTCCATTTGCGCCTCCAATCTCTGCTTTTCCAATAAAATCAAGCAACACATTATTCTCATACATTTTTATTGCAAATGAAGATTTTTCTATTTCCTTCGTTATTATGCTATCGGTCTTAAGTGGTGCAAAAACAACAAATATCGCAAACACAACATATAAAACAACAACGCCCGTAATCCCACCAAAAATTCCACCGCCAAGGCGATTAAACTGTTTTATTATCGGCAAACGAGAAAACACATTGAGCACCTTGCAAAGAAAGAGCATTATTAATCTGCTAAGTATCAAAACCAAAACAAAAGCGACTATATTAATTAAAAGTTCGGTGATTGCCGTTGCTATACCGTCTGTTGCATTCTCTATACCACTTTGTATATATTTAAAGAAAACTCCTGAATATTCGTTTGTCAAATTATTCTTCAAAAAACTGCTTTCTGAAACTTTTTTCAAAATAAACTCATATATTTCGGTTCCCGTGAGAAAATCTGAAACATGCGGAAATGCGATAAATGCCACAATTATTGATAGCACATATGAAACTACTTTTATTAAAGCTTTCATAAGCCCTGCCTTATATCCAATTGAAATAAAAATTGCAACTATTGCAACAACTAAAATATCCGCAATCACAAAAACGCCTCCTATCGAATTTTCATTAGCTTTGTCATGCCATCACCAATTGCAATAAAATATTTGCGTCCTGGGAAAATCTTTATTTTCTTAATATTATGACCAATAGTCGTTTCGGACTTAACCTCCCCATTTGGCGTCAGCCTTGTTACGCTTCCCATTTTTGCAGCAACAATATATTCTCCATTCACATCAAAGGTTTCAATAATGCTATCGGCATTATAGCTTCCCCTCAAAATACCTTTAGCTGAATAGCTTTCAAAAAGTGTTGTATTTAATCCACTAACAAATTCAAAAACCATATTATGTTCATAATCTATGTTGAAATTTCTCAGCTTGCGCCCCTTAAAATCCACCTTGAACTTTTCTTTGCCATTTCTTTTAAAGCCATATACTCCACTATCCGAAACAGCCACAAGCTCACCATTATCACGATACTTAATATTCATAACAATACCATCTGCAGAATCAGTGAGTCTTTTTTCTCCTTCTGCATCAAGGTCAAGCGCGATAATCCTGCTATATATTTTTTCTTTATCTGTCATAAGTTGCGATACCGCAATAACATTTTTATCCGAGATATCAATATCACCTATATATCCGGCGCCACTGTGCCATTTGAAAAGTTCATTGCCATCCTTATCATAAACCGTGAGCATTCCCTTATATCCCAATTCATCGGTTGCCACAGCCATATAACCATGTTTATTCAGTTTTGCCATCAATATTTCATTTTCAGTCTTAATTTGAGTTAAAATTTTATCTTTATTGTAAAGATTAATAGTTTTTCCATTCATGTCTGCAATCATAATATAGTTATTCTCAACCTCAACTTCCGGAGTTGTGGTATTGCAAACAATATTCCAAGCCTCATCTCCATTGCGATTTATCGCAACTATCCCCTCATGATTAACTATCAAAACTTCTTTTCCGCATAACAAAGCATCATATTCAATTCCGGTCTGATAATTTAAGTTTTTAGTATCGGCTCCAAGAAAAAATTCTTTTAATGTGACATTTGAAATAATGGCACCAAATAACACCACAAGAACAATTGCCGCAACCACCGCTCTTTTTTTATTAACAACAGGTTTTTTCATAGTATCATCACCCCGTTTACCAACTCAAAATCTCTGAATCATAAAAAACTCTTTTCAAAAACAGTCCTTGAGGCGGTGCAGTCATTCCTGCATCGTTCCTTTTCCCGTTGCAAATTATTTTTTCAACATCATCAACCGGAATTTTGCCTGTTCCAACCTCCACCAAAGTGCCGGAAATAATCCTCACCATATTATAAAGAAAAGCATCTGCTTCAACCTCAATTTCGAGCTGAGGTTTCCATTCATTACTCAATGAAATTGAGCAATCTCTTATTGTTCGCACTGTTGTTTTTTGAGAGCCACCCGCCGCCATAAAGGCTGAAAAATCATGCTCGCCAACAAACATAGCTGCCGCTCTTTTCATATCAGAAATATTTAATTTATATGGCACTTGCCAAGAATATTTTGCTGTAAATGGATTTTGTATTGAAGAATTCCAAATTTTATAGATATACCGTTTTCCTATTGAAGAAAATCTGGCATTAAAATCATCGTCAACATACTTGGCATCAACCGCCGCAATATCATCATTTCCCAAATGTGTGTTAATTGCATAAGGCAAACGCTCCGCAGGTAGTTTAGTGTTACTTTTAAAATTAAAAATATATTCAAGTGCATGAACTCCCGAATCTGTCCGACTGCATCCGCATACTGATATTTTTTCTCCCGTCAGCTCAGACAAAACCGTTTCCATCCGTTCCTGCACCGTTATACCATTTTTTTGAATTTGCCAGCCATGATACCGGCTGCCATCATACATTATTTTAACCGCTATATTTTTCATAGGCACTTAAATGCTCCTAAGCAAAAAGAATGTTTGACGCAATAATTACCACAATTAATAGTATTATTGCAATCCAACCAAAAACATCTATTATTCCCATTTTAAGGTTGAAAAGTCTTGTTCTATTTTCGCCACCGCGATAGCATCTGCATTCCATCGCAACCGCTAAATCATCAGCACGTCTGAAAGCACTGATAAATAACGGTATCAAAATTGGAATCATTGCCTTTGCACGTCTTAGCAAATTCCCGCTCTCAAAATCTGTACCTCTTGCCATCTGTGCTTTTATTATTTTGTCGGTTTCTTCAAGAAGTGTTGGGACAAAGCGGAGTGCAATTGTCATCATCATTGCAAGCTCATGTGCGGGCACACCAATTTTTTTGAATGGTGAAAGCAAATATTCAAGGCCATCTGTTAAAGCAATCGGTGATGTTGTGAGCGTCATTAATGATGTTCCAAGAACAAGGAAGAACAACCTCAAAACCATGAATATTGCAAGATTAACCCCTTCATATGTTATTGTCAGAAAGCCAATTTTCCAAAGCGTTCTTCCGCTTGTTAAAAACAGATTAAAAACCGCTGTTATCACAACAAACATCATTATTGGTTTTAATCCTTTAATAACAAATCTAATCGGTATTTTAGAAGAAAAAATGCAAATAGTCGTAAAAACAGCAAGTGCCAGATATCCCGCAAAACCCTTTATACAAAAAATTATTATTATATATGCAATCACACAAAGAATTTTTGTTCTCGGGTCAAGCTTATGAATAAATGAGTTTCCCGGAAAATATTGACCGAGGGTAATATCCTTTAACAAATTATCATCTCATTTCGTGTTTTAAAATCTTTTCAATTTCCTCTTTTGCTTTTTCAATGGTATAGATTCCGTTTGGCAGAGGAAAACCCTGCTTCCGTAGTCTATCACAAACCTCTGTGATTTGTGGAACAGAAAGCCCTATTTCATAAAGTTCTTCTGCTCTGCTGAATATTTCATCGGCTCTTCCCTGCATCTTAACCTCACCACGGTTCATTACAATAATTTTGTCTGCAGTATTTGCTATATCTTCCATGCTGTGCGAAACAAATATTACTGTTATTCCAAGTCGTCTGTGAAGTTCAAAAATTCTCTTTAAAATATCTTCTCTTCCTGCAGGGTCAAGACCTGCTGTGGGCTCGTCCAGAATAAGAATTTTGGGGTTCATGGCTAATATTCCCGCAATTGCAACTCTTCTTTTCTGCCCTCCTGAAAGCTCAAATGGCGACTTCTGAAGTACCTCCTCATCAAGTCCAACCAGCTCTGCTGCAAATTCAACACGTCTTTTTATCTCGTCTGCATCAAGCCCCATATTGGTGGGTCCAAAAGCAATATCTTTAAATACTGTTTCCTCAAAAAGCTGATATTCCGGATATTGCATCACAAGTCCAATCCTAAAGCGCAACTCCCGCATTTTGCAGTCTTTTGAGTGAAGTGTTTCTCCATCAATTTCAATGGTTCCTATCTCAGGCTTTATTATACCTGCAATAAGCTGAATCAAAGTAGATTTTCCCGAGCCTGTGTGCCCCATGAGTCCAACAAACTCACCCTCTTTGATTTCAAGATTTATGTTATTCACCGCAACCTTTTCAAACGGTCCGCCGCTCATATATGTGTAGGTTACATCATTAAGCTTTATCATTGATTGCACTCCCTTCAACATAGCTTGAAATCAGGGTTTCTACACACTCATCTATAGTAAGCACATCATTTTTCAGATTAAAACCGTTTTTGTTCAGGCTATATATCAGTTCTGTTGTCTGAGGAACATCAAGACCAATTTCTTTTAGCTCATCCACATGACCGAATACCTCTTTCGGTGTTCCCTCCATAATTGCCTTGCCATGGTCCATAACAACAACTCTGTCCGCTTGTGCCGCTTCTTCCATAAAATGAGTAATCATAACAACCGTCATGTCTTCTTCTTTGTTTAGTTTCTTGATTGTTTCCATTATCTCTTTTCTTCCAATAGGGTCAAGCATTGCAGTTGGCTCATCCATAACAATAACAGATGGTCTCATTGCAAGAATACCGGCAATTGCAACTCTTTGCTTTTGCCCGCCACTTAACATGTGTGGTGCATGCTGAGCATATTCCGACATATTAACTGCCCTAAGCGCGTCATCAACTCTTTTTCTGATTTCAACAGATGGAACTCCCAGATTTTCCGGTGCAAAGGCAACATCCTCTTCAACGATAGTTGCAACAATCTGGTTATCAGGATTTTGAAAAACCATTCCAACCCTTTGCCTTATATCATAAATCAAGTTTTCATCTGCTGTATCCATTCCCTCCACCAGAACTCTTCCTTCGGTTGGAATCAAAATGCAATTAAGAAGCTTTGCAAGAGTTGATTTTCCTGAACCATTATGTCCGAGAATCGCAAGGAATTCCCCTCTCTTAATCGAAAGGTTAACACCATCCAGTACTCCTGCCCCTTTTGCTATCTCGGCATCATCATATGCAAATTTTAAATTTTCTATTTCAATTATACTGTCTTTACTGTTGTTCAAACTATTTCACCTGACTTTTCCAACGTCCTGAATATCCACAAGGGAGCGTCAACTTTCCGTTTGAAATCGGAAGCCCAATTTCATCAACATCAATTTCTCCACCGAATTTCTTTTTAAGCGTCAACTCATATATATTTTCAAGCACTCCGCCCGAAAGACCTGTTGTATATGAATTAATCAAGAAAAACAACGGTTTATTCGACAAAATTTTCATACACATTTCAACCAAGCCGAATAGCTCATCCTCAATTTTCCAAACCTCGCCGGATGGCCCTCTGCCATATGATGGAGGGTCCATAATGATTGCATCATATTTTCTCTCACGTCTGATTTCACGCTCAGTAAATTTTTTAACATCATCAACAATATATCGTATCGGATTTTTATCAAGCCCCGATAAAACTGCATTTTCTTTTGCCCAATTCACCATGCCCCGCGATGCATCAACATGGCAAACCGCCGCTCCCGCAGCAGAAGCCGCCATTGTTGCTCCACCTGTATATGCAAACAAATTCAGAACATTAACATCTTTTCGTCCCGAATTTCTTATTATTTCCGAAAACCAATCCCAATTTGCTGCCTGCTCAGGAAAAAGTCCGGTGTGCTTAAAGCCCATCATTTTAATTCCAAAACGCAGATTACCATAATTAACAGTCCAGCTATCCGGCACATTACGTTTGCTTTCCCAATGTCCGCCACCCGTATTACTTCTTATGTAATGAGCATCGGCTTTTCCCCAAGCGTCATGCTTATCCTGTTGTGAAACACTCCACACAATCTGAGGATCGGGACGTCTTAAAACAACATCTCCCCAACGCTCCAGTTTTTCACCGCAACTTGCATCAAGCAATTCATAATCTTTCCATTTATCCGATAAAAACATAATCTTCCCCATTTATAATATTTTGCTTTTATTTTAACATCTTTTTCGCATTTAGTCAAGGCATTTATGTCAATATCCCCCACGCATTTGACTTATTTCAAAACATATGCTACAATAATCACAACTAATATCTAAGGAGTGTTTTTATGCCTACTCTTACCGCAGGTGAACGTCGGAATAAAATCGTTGAAATGCTTAACGAAAACGGCAGAGTCACCGTTAACGAACTGAGTGAGCTTTTTTCTGTTTCAAGCGTTGCAATACGAACAGATCTTTCCGAGCTTGAACATCAAGGAATGTTGTCAAGAGTTCATGGTGGTGCAATAACCGGATACAAATCATATCACGACATGAATCTTGTTCAGCGGTTTAATGCTAATTCAAAAGAGAAAAAAGCAATCGCAAAAGAAATTAACAAAATGATTAAGGATAACGATACCATCATAATGAATGCCGGCACAACACCAATTTTTGTTATGCGTGAAATGTGCGAAAAGCATGTCACAATCGTTACAAACTCAATTGCACTTGCATTAGAGGGTGCAAAAAATCAAAACTTCAAAATTATACTTCTTGGTGGAGATGTTGATAGCAACTATCAATTCACATATGGCGTTTCGGTTATTCAGGCACTTGAAAAATATACTGCAAATCTCTTGATTATGTCTGTTGACGGGATTGACCCCAAAAAGGGAATTTCAACATTTTATTATCAGGAGGCAGAAATTTGCAGGGCTATGATGAAAAACGCGAGTAAAACAATTGTTGCCGCAGATTATAGCAAGCTTGGAAGAACGGCTTTTGCAGAAATTGATGATTTAAGCAAAGTTAATGTTATTGTCACAAGCAATAACGCTGATGTTTCTCTTCTTAACAAAATTAAAGATAAAAACATAAAAATAGTTGTCGCACCCGAAGTATAAAAATTAACGCACATAGCAAAAAAGCTATGTGCGTTTTAAAATTTAAATACTGTTTTCCCATCCTCAATTGAAAGGCGTGCCGAAAACTCTTTTCCGCTTTTCTTCGAAACAAAACCCGAAATCAATGGGGTTGTTCCCTCTTTTAGCAGTTGTCTCATGTTTTTTAAGGAAATTGTCTTTCCGCATATAACATTCCCCGACGAAAAACGACATCCTTCACGAAATCCGCTACATCCATATCCAAAGCGCGTTCTAACAACATCTTTGCCGCACAAAGGACACGAACCTGCAACATCTCCAATAAATCCGTCATAATTTTCATCAGTTTCATCTGTATTTTTGAATACCGATTCAATTTCAGTGCATGCAATTTTCACTGCTTCATCTATGCTCATCTGACCCCGGAACACCTTTTTAAGAGCAACACCCATCTGCGAAGTCTTATATTTATCCATGCTAATATTCATTCTTAGTAGTGATTCTATCAAATTTTCACCGGCCGGCAGAATTGTATATGTATCCTTTTTCAAATTTATATATTCACTTTTTCTCGCATTATCAATAATTCCCGTTCGTGTTGCCTCTGTTCCAAGCTCTAAGCCCTCAAAGATTGCACGATATTCCTCTGCATCATCCTCGGTTTCACTCATCGATGCCTTTTCATCCTTAAACGGATTTTTTAGATAATTATTAAGTGTTTCAATCGTATAATGTTTGGGTGGGCTCGTCTCTTTTTCACATGGTTTAAAATCTATATTTACCTCATCACCTTTTTCAAGCGGCGGAAGAAGCTTGTCCTTGCGAGTATATGAATCATATTTTGTCCAACCCGCATCAACAATAACAGTTCCTTTGAGCGTAAATTCTTCTAAATCTCCAAGTACAATTTTTATTTCTGTTTTTTCAACAATGCAATCCTCAGCACAAAAAACCGCAGCAAATCTTCGCATTATTGCGCCATAAACCAAGGCCTCATTTTCGGTCATTTTTGTTTTTTCGGGAATTTTATAGGTTGGGGTTAATGCCGAATGCGATTCAATTTTTGAATCATCAAATATTGTCTTGTTGAATTTGAATTTAACATTATATCCAAGATTTTTAACGTTGGCTAAAATCTTTTTAATCTTCTCTTGCTCTGCAGTTGCAAGATACTCAGAATTTGTTCTTGGATATGTTACATATCCTTTTTCATAAAGCGCTTGAACCGTTGCAAGGCTCACATCCATCGGCATTTTATATTTCTTTCCTAAAAAGTTCTGGAGTTTTGTCAAAGAATATAATTTTCCTGCTGAAAGAGTGTCTTTTTTCTTCTTTTTCGAGGTCACCGTGGCCCGACAACTATTATATTTATCACAAAGAGCCTGAGCCTTCTGAATTTCAACCTTTGTGAAACGTCCCTTACTCGTTAGTTCAATCTCAGTTCCATTTGTTTCTGCTTTGCTTATTATTGCATAATAAATATCCGGAACAAAATTTTTTATTGCCATGTCTCTATCATATATTGCCTTAACAATAGGAACAATAACTCTGCCAACCCTAAGAAGATTTCCCGAGCGCAAAGTTGCATACCTTGTTAAATTAACGCCATAGAGCCAATCCGTATATGTTCGCGCATAACCCTCATTTGCAAGATTATCATATTCCTTTTCATCTTTCAAAGCACCAAGTGCCTCACGTACAGTCTGTGGTGTTTGATCCGGAAGCCAAATTCTCATAAGTTTTTTATGTTCCTGAAGTGCCTTTTCAATACAAATGCGCACAATAATCTCACCCTCGCGATCAGCATCACCGGCATTGACTATTGTGTCAACATCGGCTCTGTTGCAAAGAGCTTTAATTATGCCGAACTGCTTTTCAGCACCACTATCTGTATTCTTATTTTTATCCTTTTTTATATCAAACTCAAAGTTTTGCGGAAAGCAAGGCAGGTTTTCAATTCTCCAATGATTTGTTCCATCAGGATTCGGGGAATATCTCTCAACATCAGCAAGCGAAAACAAATGTCCAAAAGCCCATGTTATAATGTATTCCTCACCTTCAAAATATCCATCATGTTTTGACATCTTCCCGATGCCTGCCATTATATTTCTCGCAAGACTTGGTTTTTCAGCAATAATAAGTACTATTTCAAAAACCACCTTAATTGATGCAAAAAACAAAAATATAGGCGGACAAAGTCCGCCCTTTTGCATCTTTAATTAATCTTCAAAGTCAAACAAATCAGCATTTCTTTCTTTAAAAATCTCATATGCTCGGTCAAGAACGTCGAGGTCTTCCTCAGGAACTAAAACATAATCGTCATTTTCATCATATTCCATTTTTAAAATAACAACCTCATCTGTCTCGCCATCATCCTCTTCCTTATAAGGAATGCAAATGACATAATCCGAACCATCCACCTGAACTGTATCAAGATGTTCAAAGGTTTGCTTGTTTCCGTCATCATCAAAAAGATCAACTAAAAAATCCTCTTCTTCCATGCCTTCGTTTTCAAATTTTTCAAAATCCTGTGCCATTTTTAATTCAGTCCTTTCAAAATCATTTTATATAAATTTTTAATTTATGCCATTATTTTATCTGCGACTATCAAGATATGACTGCAAAATAAACGCCGCCGCAATTTTATCAACCGTAGCCTTTCGTTTTTCGCCTCTGACATTTGTTTCATTCATTAGATTATGCGCCGAAACCGTTGTCAAACGCTCATCCCACAAAATTACGGGAATCCCCGTTTTTTCTCTGAGAATTGATGCAAGTTTTTTGGATTTTTTTCCTCTGTCACCAACAGAGCCATTCATATTTTTAGGAAATCCCAGAACAATTGTTTCTGCATTCAGGTTCTTTGCGAGCTCGGCTGTGTGCTCCGCAACCTTCAACATGTTTTTTTCACTATAAACCTCAAGAGTTTGTGCCGTTAGCCCTAAAGCGTCAGAGGTTGCATAGCCTGTTCGACTATCTCCAAAATCCACTCCTAAAATCATATTAACTCATCCTCAAGCTCATTTTATGTATATATTGTAACACATTTAACTCCTCTTAGCAAGAGCTTTTTTTAATATATAAATTTTCAATCATTAAAACATCTTTAAATATGCAACATTATGACAAAAATCCACTTTTCCACAATTTTTTTACTATTCCCAAAAACAATTGTGTGCAAATCTATGCTTTATCCTTATTTCATAGGCTTTTCCCTGTGGATAACTCTGTGCAAATTGTGGATTGTGACAATTATGTAAATCAATTGTAATATAAATATCATCATTTAAAATAAACCTATCATAAGCTTTGTCGGAATGCTTGACAAAGACGTGATTTTTGTGTAAAATAATAGGATAATGAAGATTTTCGGGAGGCTAAATTTTTATGGGATTTACATTAGCGCAAAAAATAATTAAAGAACATCTTGTAAGCGGTGAAATGATTGCCGGTCAGGAAATTTCAATCAAAATTGACCAGACCCTGACGCAAGATTCAACCGGCACAATGGCATATCTTCAATTTGAAGCAATGGGAATTGATAGGGTTAAAACAGAAAAATCTGTTGCATATATCGACCACAACACGCTTCAGGCAGGCTTTGAAAATGCCGATGACCACAAATATATACAAACCGTTGCATCAAAGCACGGAATATATTTTTCTCGTCCAGGCAACGGAATCTGCCATCAGGTTCAGCTTGAACGCTTTGGTAAACCTGGGAAAACCCTTCTTGGTTCAGATAGCCACACTCCAACAGGCGGCGGAATTGGAATGCTTGCAATAGGTGCAGGCGGTCTTGATGTTGCCGTTGCAATGGGCGGTGGTGCATATTATATAACAATGCCAAAAATTATGAAAGTTGAGCTTGTTGGTAAGCTTCGCAAATGGGTTACTGCTAAAGATGTTATTCTTGAAGTTCTTCGCCAGATTTCAGTTAAGGGCGGGGTTGGATATATTCTCGAATATGCAGGTGAAGGTGTTTCAACTCTTTCTGTTCCTGAACGTGCAACCATCACAAACATGGGTGCAGAGCATGGTGCAACAACCTCAATTTTCCCAAGTGACGAAATAACACGTGAATTTCTTAAAGCACAGGACAGAGAGGAAGATTTTGTTGAACTTCTTCCTGATAAAGACGCAATTTATGATAAAGTTATAACCGTCAACATGAGTGAACTCACTCCTCTCGTTGCAAAGCCACATAGTCCTGACGCAGTTGATACCTGCGAAAACATTGGAAAACTTAAAATTGATCAGGTGTTTATTGGAAGCTGCACAAATTCATCATATGCTGATATGATGAAAGTTGCAAAAATCCTTAAAGGCAAAACTGTTCATCCTGACGTTAGCCTTGTAATCGGCCCCGGCTCAAAACAGGTTTTAAATATGCTTGCTGAAAATGGCGCTCTTGCCGACATGATTGATGCGGGCGCTCGTATTTTGGAAAGTGCTTGTGGACCGTGCATAGGAATGGGGCAGTCTCCAAAGACCGATGCTATTTCTCTCAGAACAAATAACAGAAACTTCTATGGTCGCTCAGGCACAATGTCTGCTCAGGTATATCTTGTTAGTCCTGAAATGGCTGCAGTATCTGCAATTAATGGTGTTCTCACAAATCCAATGGATTTAGGTGATAGCATTGATTTAACAGTCGAAAAGGTTAAAAAATTCAAAATAAATGACAATATGGTTATTCCACCTGCACCAACAGCTGCTGAGGTTGAAGTTGTTCGTGGTCCGAATATTCAACCATTCCCGATTAATGTTCCTCTTGCAGAAACAGTTGAAGGAATCAGTCTTATTAAGGTTGAGGATAACATCACAACAGACCATATTATGCCATCAAATGCAAAACTTTTACCATATCGTTCAAATATTCCATATCTTTCGGATTATTGTTTGGCATCATGTGACAGTAATTTTTCAAAACGTGCAAAGGAAAATGGCGGTGGTTTCATTATTGCTGGCTCAAACTATGGTCAAGGCTCATCAAGAGAGCACGCAGCACTTGTTCCGCTTTATCTTGGCATTAAAGCAGTTCTCGCAAAATCATTTGCAAGAATTCATATGGCAAATCTCATAAACAACGGAATTATGCCTCTCACCTTTAAAAACCCTGACGACTACGATAAAATTAATGTAGACGACAAGTTATGTCTTGAAAACATCCGCAGCTCAATTCTCGAAGCTAGGGATATTGTTGTTAAGAATATTACAACCGGTGAAATTATTCCTGTTGAAATCGCTCTTTCAGAGCGTCAGCGTCATATTATGGCGGCGGGAGGACTTTTGAACTATACTCGCGAACAGGCATAGAACAAAATATTAATTTAAAAATATTAGGAGAATCTTTATGAATCAATTTGTTGAAAACGCAAAAGAAAAATTTGGTATTTTACTCGAGGAACAACTCAAACGTGTTGAAACAATGAAGGCAAATAATGAATTTATTGATTATTCTGCTTTAGACAAAATAATTATTGGTGTTGTGGGCGGTGACGGAATCGGTCCTGCAATCACAGCACAAGCTCACAGAATTCTTGAATTTCTCTTGAAGGATGAGATTGCAAAGGGCAAGATTGAATTTAAAGTTATTGATGGTTGCACAATCGAAAATCGTGCTGCAGCAAGCAAGGCTATTCCTGATGATGTTCTCGCAGAGCTCAAGAAATGTCATGTCATCTTAAAGGGTCCAACAACAACACCAAGAGCAGGTGACCCATGGCCTAACATTGAAAGTGCCAATGTTGCAATGCGCAAAGAGCTTGACCTTTTTGCAAATGTTCGTCCTGTTAAAGTTCCGGAAGCAGGAATTGATTGGACATTCTATCGTGAAAACACCGAGGGTGGCTACGCTGTTGGTTCAAAGGGTATTCACGTTACTGACGATTTAGCAATTGACTTTGTTGTAACAACAACTGAGGGTTCAGAGAGAATTGCACGTGCTGCTTTCGAATATGCAAAAAAGACGGGGAAAACTCGTGTTACCGCCGTTACAAAAGCGAATGTTGTTAAAACAACCGATGGAAAATTCTTGGACATTTGCAAGCGTGTTGCAAAAGACTATCCTGATATTGAACTTGATGATTGGTATATTGATATCATGACAGCCAAGCTCGTTGACGAAAAAAGAAGAACTCAATTCCAGGTTCTCGTTCTTCCTAACCTTTATGGTGACATCCTCACAGACGAGGCTGCTGAATTCCAAGGCGGTGTTGGAACAGCCGGAAGCGCAAACATTGGAAAAAGATATGCAATGTTTGAAGCAATTCACGGAAGCGCACCAAGAATGGTTACAGAGGGCAGAGATAAATATGCTGACCCTTGCAGCATAATCCGTGCAGGCGTTATGTTGCTTGAACATATTGGTTATACAAACGAAGCAAAACGTCTCGAAAAGGCGTTGGATATTTGCATGTATGAAGAAAAGGCTCTGCAAATCACAGGAAGAGATACCGGCGCAACATCTGCCGAATTTGCAGATTATATTATGAGTAAACTTTAATAATAAATTGGGAGTAAAATTTATGGAAAGAAAGGTTTCCGCCTCGGTTATAAACCGTCTACCAAGATATTACAGATATCTTGGTGAGTTGCTTAACTGTGGCATTGAACGAATTTCATCTAAAGAGCTGAGCAAAAGAATGAAAGTCACCGCTTCGCAGATAAGGCAGGATTTAAACTGCTTTGGTGGCTTTGGGCAACAAGGCTATGGATATAATGTTGAATCTCTGCACAAAGAAATTGCCAGTATATTAGGTCTCGACCATCATTATAAAGCAATTCTCGTTGGTGTTGGTAATATTGGTCGTGCTTTTGTGCAAAACACAAATTTTGAAAAACGTGGTTTTCAGCTTATTGGCATTTTTGATACTGACCCTGCTAAGATTGGCGAAAAAATAGGTTCTCTGCAAATTTCAGATTTTCGTGATATCCAATCATTTATAAAAACCAAAAAACCGACAATGGCAATTCTTGCCGTTCCAAGAACTGTTGTTAATCAGGTTGCACATGAACTTTCTTCAAATGGAATAAAAGCATTTTTGAATTTCTCATATGCTGATATCTCAACAGATGAAGATGTCGTTGTTGAAAATGTCCATTTAAGTGACAGTTTAATGCGTCTCTGCTATAAAATATCTGCAGACAAATAATCAGTTTGGAGTTAATATTATGAGAGTTTTAGCACTCGTCGGAAAATCCGGAACAGGAAAAAGCTATCAAAGCATGATGGTTTCAAAAAAATACAATATAGATGCAATTTTTGATGACGGTCTGCTCATTTTTGATAATAAAATTCTAGCGGGTAAATCTGCAAAGCAGGAAAAAAGTCGCATGGCATCCGTCAAGCGTGCCATACTCCTTGATGATAACCACGCATATGAAATCAGACAGGCTATCTCAAATTCAGATATATCTTCAATATTAATAATTGGCACATCAAAAAAGATGGTCGCTCTTATTGCGGAGCGCCTTAATTTGCCAGAGATTGAGAAAATCATATATATTGAAGATGTTGCAACTGCCGACGAAATAAAAGAGGCCTCTTTTATGAGAGAAACATATGGTCAACACGTTATTCCCGTGCCGACACTTGAGGTTAAGAGCCGTTTCTCGGGTTATTTTTTAAATCCCCTAAAACTAGTTTTGGGTAAATTTGATGAAAACTCCGAAAAAACTGTTATGCGACCTACTTATAGTTATTTGGGTGAGTTCAAAATTTCTCCGCAGGTAATTTGTGAAATATGCAGATATGAGGTTTCAAAGCTTTCACATGTTTCAAAAGTAAGTCGGATCG